>NZ_JBMVQX010000001.1:0-216673 GCF_050522745.1 Myroides sp. C15-4
AGCTAGTTTATTTCGTGATCCTAAAATCACCTTACTCTCTTTTTTCGTATGCTGTTGTCCAATATGTCTATGATCGTATTTCAATCCCTCTTCTACTTAAATTTCGAAGCGAGTGCAAAAGTAAAACTTCTTTTTCAATTTGACAAAAAAAATTTGAAAAAATTTTTCTTCCCTTTTTTATCAAATCACTCGTTTACTAAAGCGAGTGCAAAAGTAAAAACTTTATTCGAATTAGCAAAACTTTTTTGAAAAAATATTTTTCTCTAGTTTTTGCCAATCCTCAGTATTTACTGAAGCGGACTGCAAAGATAAGACTCTTTATTCCGATTATCCAAATTTATTTTTAAAAAATATTTTCAACCTAATCGCAAGTCTTTTCTACTGCTTTTCTATGAACGTCTGCTTGTTTAATGCGGATGCAAAAGTAGTACCTTTTTCTCCACTTCCAAACTTTATACAACCTTTTTTTTAAAGTATTTTTCGATTAGTTCACAACTCGCTAGTATAACGCGTTTTATCATAGAAAGTTTTTTTGGCGTTTGGCTTTTTTGTTGGGGCGCGGTTTGTTTGTTGCGCGGTTCTTGAAGGCGCGGTTTGCTCGTCGTGAGGTTCGCTCGGTTTAATTTCGTGATTCAATAACAAGAAAGGTTCATGCTTATATACACAACAATTCTTCCTTATATATAATATAAGGAGAAATTTACTTACTAACGACAATCTAAAACGAACCGCGCGAACCGCACAAAAAACGAACCGCACAAAAACGAACCGAAACGCAGTGAAGGTTCATCAAACACCAAACCAAAATATAAATTAGGGGAGATAAAAGCCAATCAACAAAAAAGACCAACCTCACAATATAATACTATCTTTGAGTTTCATTTATTTTAAACCTTAATTATTATGTACGTGAAAAAAGCTATTGTTGGAACCTTAACGGGTATCTCTTTATTCAGTGTCTCGTGTAAGCAAAATCCAGATCAAGCGGAAGCAACAGCAAATTGGGATGAGAGTAATTCTTTTTATATGGAAAGTACATTATCTTATCAAACGGCAGACTTTGAAAAGATCAAAAACAAAGATTTTAAGCCTGCTATTTTAGAAGGTATGCGCCGTCAGGTGGAAGCCATTGATCAAATCACAGCCAACACAGAGGCACATACTTTTGAGAATACCCTTGTAGCGTTAGAAAAATCAAGTGCTTTATTCAATCGCGTCAGTGCTGTCTTCCATTTATTGGTTGGCGCGCATACCAATGATGAAATAAAAGCTATTAATCAAGAGTTATCTCCTAAATTCGCTGCACACCGCGATGGGATCTACCTAAATGAGGCATTATTTCAAAAAGTAAAACAACTACATGACCAGCAAGCTTCTTTAGGTTTAACAAGTGAACAAGCGCGTCTATTAGACGTATATTATCAAGAATTCGTTCGTTCAGGTGCCAATTTAAAACCTGAACAGAAAAAAACACTGAAAGCAATCAATCAAGAATTAGCTTCCTTAACAACACAATTTGGCGATCAGCTATTGGCAGCAACAAAAGCAGGAAGTGTAACTTTCACAAAAGAAGAATTGGATGGACTTTCTTCTACTGAAATGGAAGCCTTCAAACAAGCGGATGGAACCTATGCTATCCCTTTAAATAATACGACACAACAACCAATCGCTGCCTCTTTGAACAAAAAAGAAGCTCGACAAAAATTATTTGATGCAGGTTGGAGTCGCACAGAAAAAGGAGATGACAATGATACAAGAGCAACTTTAGTGGCCATAGCTAAGAAAAGAGCTGAAAAAGCAGAATTATTGGGCTTTAAAAACTATGCTGAATGGAGTTTACAAGGCAGCATGGCTAATAAACCTGATCAAGCAAAAAAATTAATGGATCAATTGAGTCCATATGCTGTTGGTGCAGCGACACAAGAAGCAAAAGAAATTCAAGACCTTATTAATAAAGAAGCAGATCCTTTTACTTTAACAGCTGCTGATTGGGATTACTATGCAGAAAAAATCAGAGCTCAAAAATACGCTTTGAACCTAAATGAGGTAAAGCCGTATTTTGAAATGAATGCCGTATTGGAGAAAGGTGTGTTTTACATGGCCGAAAAACTATATGGCATCACCTTTCATGAACGCAAAGACATTCCTGTATGGCAGGAAGATGTTCGCGTTTTTGAAATATTCGACGAAGATAAAAGTCCAATAGGCTTATTTTATGTTGACTTTTATGCACGAGAATCAAAACGCGGAGGCGCTTGGATGGGTAATCTTGTGACACAATCTAAATTATTAAATCAAGCGCCTGTAGTATATAATGTATGCAACTACCAAAAACCTGCGACGGGTCAACCAACACTTTTATCTCCAGATGAAGTAATTACCATGTTTCACGAATTTGGACATGGATTACATGGTTTCTTATCGGATGTTACCTACCCTACTGTTGCAGGGACAAGCGTTTCTCGTGATTTTGTAGAGCTCCCTTCCCAGTTTCACGAACATTTTGCTTTTTTACCCGAAGTTTTGACTAACTATGCTAAACACCATGAAACAGGTGAAGTAATCCCTGTTAGTTTAATCGAAAAAATGAAAGCTGCGCAAAACTTTACTATTGGTTATGGTTTAACTGAAATCTTAAGTGCGTCGTTATTAGATATGGAATGGCATACGATTTCATCAACGACTGAAATCAAAGATGTCGCCACATTTGAACAACAAGCCTTAGCCAAATATGGCATTGATTTAGCTACTGTTCCGCCAAGATATCGTTCTTCTTTCTTCAATCACGTATTTGGAGGCGGCTACGCAGCAGGCTACTATTCGTATACTTGGGCAGAAACACTAGACAATGATGCATTCCAATGGTTACTAGACAATGGAGGAATGACACGTGAAAATGGTGCCATCTTTAGAGCTAAAATTTTATCCCAAGGAAATTCAAAACCATCGGATGAAATGTATCGCGAATTCAGAGGAAAAGATGCAACGATAGATGCTTATTTAAAAATGAAAGGATTTGATCAAATAAACACGTTTAAAAAGAACGATAAAATAGATACTAAAATCTAATTCCAATAAAAAAGGTCAGCGGATGCGCTGACCTTTTCTTATTTATTCACTTCTTTGAAGCTATGAATCATTCGCTCCATTTTTTCTTTATTTTCCTCTTTCTTTTTCTTCAATGTCCAAGTCAACACTTGATAGTAATCTTCTTTCCCATCAAAAGCCGCAAAACTATAGTACACATCTAATCCAGAAATAGTTGCTGTGAAGTTAACTCTTTTTCCTTTTAGCCCATTACTTGTCATATCTTCTAATTCGAGTTCACTCGGTTCGATAGACTCTAGTGTTGACGATAAAAGCTCCAAAGTCCCATGAGCAAACAAAGTCAAAACATCTTCTCCTTCTACAAATGCTCCTGATCGTTGAAACATCGTTTTAATCGCTTCTTTGTTTTCGTTGAGTACGATAAAATACAATTCTTCTTCGACACTTTGCAATTGAAAACTTGCTTCGCTATTCAGGTGCTTCGTTTTTTGCATCGTTGAAGGCGCTTCAATAGTGAATTTGCCAGGGTATCCCATTTCAGTATACGCCTCTTTTTTGTTACAAGCCGTTAGCAGAATAAAAAAAAGCATCATACTTCCAATTCTCTTTATCATAGTCTTTTGATTTTAAGAAACAAAAATACACACAAAATTAAATACGTGCCAAATCTTGCATCACTTCAGCGAATAATTTTATACTATATTTTCGCTTTTCATAATCATAAATTGGTGTGGTAATCATTAATTCGTCTACTTCCAACACTTCACAAAAGCGATTGAGTTCTGGTAACATCTCTTCTTTTGTTCCAATAAATGAACAAGCTGTCATATTGTAAACTGCTGCTTCTTCTTGTACGGTCCAAACTCCTTGCATGGATTCGATCGGCGGTTGAAGTGGTTTTCTATCATTTCGAATAATTCCCAAAAACATACGATAAAACGAAGTGGCCAATTGCTCTGCTTCATGGGTTGAATCAGCTAGGATTGCATTGACACAAGGCATGAAGTAAGGTTTCTCTAATTGAGCAGAAGGCTTGAAATTATTTCGATAGATTTTTCCTGCCATTTGAATTTGATCAGGGGCAAAATGACTAGCAAAAGCATAGGGCAATCCCAATTCTGCGGCCAAATACGCACTATCTGTACTCGAGCCCAAAATCCAAAATGGAACATCCAATCCTTCTCCGGGAAAAGCTCTTACTTTCGCTTCTGCATTGGTTGCACTAAAAAAGGTTTTCAACTCTTGTATTTGCTGTGGAAAGAAGTTCGCACTCATCGTATCATTTCTTCTCAAGGCCATAGCAGTTACCTGATCTGTCCCTGGCGCTCTTCCCAATCCCAAATCAATTCGATTGGGATATAGTGATTCTAAAGTTCCGAATTGTTCCGCAATAACTAATGGAGGGTGATTGGGCAACATTATTCCCCCAGAGCCTACTCTTATTTTTGCTGTTCCTCCAGCGACATAACCGATCAAAACGGCTGTAGCTGAACTTGCAATATGCGGCATATTGTGGTGTTCGGCTAGCCAAAAGCGTTTATACTCCAGCTCTTCTGCATGCTGCGCAGTAGCTAATACATTATTTAATGTCTCTTTCGTTGATTTCTCTGCCCCAATGACAGCTAAATCCAAGAAAGAGAACGGTATATTTTTGATCATAATACTTAAACTTGTGAAATAATTATTGCAAGCTATTAAAGTAATCAATAAAAAAATAAAACACTAATGCGATAGAAATAGTTTAACATATACAACTAGTCTCTTCAGTGCATGAAAATAAAAAGGCCCATTCACTCTGGAATGGGCCTTTTTATCTTATCTGATTGTAATGGTACAATTTGACAAATCGTCGATGATCGCTAAAGATTCTACGCGAACGCCTTTTTCTTCTAACAACGTACGCCCCTGTTGAAAGGCTTTTTCGATGATGAATCCCATACCCACTAAATTTGCACCAGATTGTTCAATGAGATCTAACACTCCCACTGCTGCATTACCATAGGCTAAAAAATCATCTACAAAAAGAACATTGTCTTCTGGTGTAAGGAAATCATTGCTGATCACTACGTCATAGGTTCTGTCTTTGGTAAACGAATGAATTTGTGTGTGCAACATATTCTCCATTGTACTGGGCTTCTTTTTCTTTGCGAACACAACAGGTAGATTGAGTAAATATCCTGTCATAATTGCCGGTGCAATTCCACTTGCTTCAATAGTCATAATCTTGTTGACATTGGTAGCAGCAAATCGACGGACAAATTCCACACCAATAGATTTCATTAAAACAGGATCCATTTGATGATTGATAAAACTATCTACTTTTAAAATTCCTCCTTCAAAACATCGTCCATCTTGAAGAATACGCTGACGTAATAATTCCATTTTTTGTGTGTTGTTGTCTATGAATAAATAAAGGAGATTGTATTAAATCTCCTTTTGGTAAATATAAATGCGAAGTTATAATAATATCCATACGTTTACAAAATTCACAAACGCATTCTTTCAAAACAAGAGCATGGGATCGTTTAGGCCTTCCTATTTCTTGCCCCTTAGTACGACAAATGGTCGAATAACTTTATTCCCTAATTTATCTAGGGTATTTTCGATGTATTGCCAACGTTCAACATGGCTGTAACCGATATTGGTCATGATTCGAATTAACCATTCTGTCCTGTAAAAGTGAAAAACATCTTCCTTAGCAAACGGTTGCTGTTGAGCAAAATCCTCTCGAATATAAGACAATGCTATGCTCCCTCCTGGTTTTAGTACGCGATAAATCTCGGTAAAATACTTCACTGGATCATTCCAAAAATAAACGGTATTTACTGAAAAACAATGATTAAAGACTTTATCAGCATAGGGAAGGATATTTAATTCTTGTGCCAATGTCAAATCAATTTGTTCTTGTGGCAAAGAATCTTTTACCTTAACTGCCATTTCCAACATCAGTGCGGATATTTCAATTCCTGAATACTGAATGTCTGGAGCACTTGAAAAAATATAAGGTAAGTGTTTCCCGCTTCCGAATCCAATTTCTAAAACAGCGTCCTTTTGATAAAGTTGCAACCGATCTACTGTTTTGTAAATCATATTGCTATTTGATTTAAACATTACTTCCGCCAACTCCTCTCCTGCCTCTCCTGACGGACATCGCAGTTGATTTGCAACCTCATTTAAATCTAAATTACTCATTCCTTTTAATTTTGCTCAAAGATAACTATTTAGAATGAGTCCACATAATATTCTATCACTTTATTTTCTCTTCTCAATACAAAAAAATGGCTGATAAACGAAAAACCCCGAAATGCGATTTCGGGGTTTTCCTAACAAAAATAAACTAACAACTCAATAAAGAACAAATACAAAAAGCTATTTGCCATTCGATTGAATTCAACATATAGAGTGCGACAACTAACCCCTATATACTCTTCTATATTTTTTATCTCAACAAGGCGTATTCAAACTTCGGATATCCACGATCTCCTTTCTCGTTGAAGAAATCTAACATTCTCATTTTATAATAATGCCCTTTGGCATCTTTGATCACATAGAATACATTTTTATATAACACTTTCGCATTAGCCACCTCTCTCCATGTTCCTCCTATAGTAGTAAAATCTTCGGACAATTTACTTTCGTCTACACTTTGTAAATTATACTCTTTGAAAAAGTTTTTATCTCCTTTCGGGATTTCAACTTTATAGGCTTTTACTCCACCATATCTATTTTGCAAGATAAAATCTGAGTATCCATAAGATCCTTTCGGGTCACCTGCTTGATCTACTTTATTTGTAAATACGGTAAAGTTAAGGTCCCATTTTGTTTTACTTGGTTCAACAGTCACTACTCCATTGCTATCGAAACTAAAGAAAGTAAAGTTAAATCCTGGTGTTTTAGCAAGTAAGACTTCTTTGTGTGTACTGTCATTCAAATCAGCATATTGCAATAAATAGCCTCCTTGACGTTTTAGGATACGCACTTTTTTCCAACCGCGTTCTTTTCCTGTTACTTCTACTGAACCTGCTTCTACATTTCCTGTTCCAGGTTCAAATCCCAGATTCACTAGATATACATTGTTCTCTGCATCGACATCAGATACACGGTCAATTGCTGTTATATCAGGATCTCCAGATGGATCATCAATATATTCTAAGTTAGCTGGATCAAAAGTACCGATTTTAACAAGCCCTTTCATGCCTTGAATGGTTGCATCTTCGCGAACATCGTCAATAGATTTTGCTCCTTTGATAATTCCAGCAGCCATATAAACAGATCCATTTAGACGTACTCTGAATTCACTTCCACTGTCAAAAGCTAAATCCCAAGAGGTACGCTTTACTTCATACATTGCTTTTCCACCTAAATCTACATACACTTGGTTGGGTTGAGTTGGTCCTCCAACGTTTGGTGCCAAAATTCCTCCCAATGATGTATCAAAACTAATCATCATGACATTATACCCTTGAATCTTTGGTGCTTTTACGTCATAATTTACTTTGACAATATTAAACTGAATGGTTTTATCCATTCGATCGTAAGGGAAAATTAAATTTTCAAAAGTAAACGTAGTACTCTTCGTTCCTTTTACAATGGGAACCATTAATTTATGCTCCACTGCCGCAGGTTGAGTAGCAAAATCTACTCCATATACTGCTTTACTTGGTATCAGTTGAATTTCAATCGATCCATCTCCTTGTGCAATCTCAGAAAATACTAATTCAACGTCTTTTGTCGTTTCTATTTCCCTATACGGAATAGAGGGATCTCCAAAAGCCACAATAAAATCGCGTACATCACTATTTCCATTATTAGAATCTTTCTCACATGAGCTGAAAAAAACAAGTGCTACAATTGCAATAACAAGTTTTCCTAATCTAAAATTCTTCATAATTAAAATCCTAATTTATATTGTAATTTAAAAAAGAAACTCGTTCCATATCCAACGGGTATTGCTGTAGCTCCTCCTGCATGTGCTGTTGCTCCACTAGTCGTTGAGCGAACATCTTTGATGTCAAATAAGTTCCTCACTCCCACTGTTGCATACAACATATTTTTAAAAAATGGTTGTCTCACGCTAAAATCTAACCAAGAATAGCTCTCTTGCTTCCCTTTTACATAATACTCTCCAAATTCATCCGATCCTTTTTTGAATCGCTCTTCCTCTCCATTAAATTTATAATACAGTGAAAAGTTAGTTCCCGTTTTTGCTAAACGATAATTGATATTAGCTGTTACCTCTGGCGTATACAAAAACTTATCTGTTCCCTTTGGCGCCTCATAAATTTCTTGTGAGACCCCTGACATGGTGAATCCAACACCAAAATCAAATGCATCCCAACTCAACTGGCTCAAAAAAGTTACTCCAATATTGCGGTATAAATCTGTATTTTCATATACATACTTTAATCCTTCTGGGTTAACCAATTCAATTAAATCAATCTTATCGGATACTTCTAAATAACGTCCTGTTAAACTATTGCTCAACTCCATGTTGTTTCCTAGCTTAAAACTCTTTTTTGCATTTAAAAATGCTGTTTTACCTTTTTCAGGATTTAAACTTTCATTTCCTTGTAAATCGTGATTCACATCGACGAAATACGTATATAATTCTTCGTAATTAGGCAAACGAGGAGATGTACCAATAGTACCTCTAATTTCATAATCACCTGGAAGCACATATTTCAAAACTAAACTCAAAGCATGTTGACTGTTGAAGGTATTCGATGTCATCAAGCGATACCCTGGGCGTACCATTAATCTCGGCAACACATTAATCTCAGAAGAAGCATAAAAATCATAACTTCCCAAAGACTTTTTCTGTGGGCTTTCCGCTAATTGTTCAGACATAGCTGAGAATCCTTTCGTATAAGCCACTTCGTACCCAACTTGGAACTTAGCCGTTTCTAGCTGTACAAAGTCACTGAACGTACCTCTAGAGAAAAACACCTCTCTACTCTCACTTTTAAAAGAACTTCTATCGAATTTTTCATCGTACATGATGCGATATCTGTACTTATCTGTTTCGCGTTCTTGCTTTTGATAAGAAAAAGACAAATCAAAACGGAATAAATCTTCTAATTTCCCTGATGTATTTAACACGTTAGACCAACGTTTCGTATTTAGAATTCGATCATTTGCCACGGGATTAATTGTTTCAAAAACAGGATCTTCGTTTATGTTGAAAAGCTTAGCATAATCTTTCATGCGCTCATCAAAAAATTCGAATTTATAATATACGCGATAGGAATTCTTGTGGTAGTTTAAAAAACCTTTGACATTATTTTGGTTTTTAGGCAACCACTCATGTCCTCTTTTATTTTCGTCTCCATAGTAGGTAAACCCTTCACGGTCGTCATACCAACCTTTAAAATCTGTGTGAATATAGGAAAGACTGGCATACAAATTATCATTGATATTATGTCCCATCGTAATCCCTTGGATGTGTTTTCCTTTGTTCTTCCAATCGTATTCGCTCCCTACGGTTTCCTCTTGTACAAAAAAGTTAACGTTCCAATCATGGATATTATTCTTCTTTGTGATGATATTAATAATACCTGTTACAGCATTTGCTCCATAATCAACTCCCATAGCTCCTTCGACAATTTCAATTTGCTCGATATCGTCTAAGTTAATTTGAGTTAGATCGGTATTATTCCCAAAACCTTCATCTGAAATCATGGGTACATTATCGATCAGAATAGTGAAGTACTGTGCGTCAAGACCAAACATTTTTACTGTTGAACGCCCAGTCCCTGCATTAGGAAGGATTGAAATATTCATTACTTGATTCAAAGCATCTGCCAAGGTAACTGCTCCTAAATTTTCAATTCGCTGTCTATTGAGAATAGTTACGTTGTTAACGGCTTTATTGATCGACTGCGGGTTATATTGACCAGAAATCACAATTTCTTCCAATTTTCGCTCCGGTTCTTTGATCGTATCATTTGTTTGAGCAACTACAGTCGAACTTAAAGTAAGTAACGTACCTGTTGCAAGCAGTAGTGAACGTTTCATTTATATGTAAAGTCTTTTATTTAGATAGATTCTTAATTGCAAAGATAACAAAATATATTATTTAAATTGATTTTAAATAATATATTTTTCATAAAAAAAGCGAAGTTAACCACTTCGCTTTTTGATCTATACGTATAACTACTAGTTTCTAGGTAAAAACACCTCTGCCATCATGCAGCGTGCGCTTCCTCCACCACAAGCTTCGATGGTATCCAAGCTACTGTGGAGTATTGTTGCGTGCTTTTCGAGCGTTTTAATCTGTGCGTCAGTTAAGCTATTATACGCCTGTGTAGACATGATTAAATACTTTTGATCGTTTGCACCTAAGATTTGCAACATATTTCCTGCAAAATTATTCACTTGATCTTCCGTGATGAGTACCACTTCTTTTCCAGATTGCTTCAAGTGATTTAAAACAATTTTGCGTTCTTGTTTATCGTCAATTGTATCGGCACAAATAACAGCAAATGTATCACCTAAACACATCATCACATTGGTGTGATAAATGTTTTTACGTTCTCCATCTACAGTTTGGAATGCTTCGAAAATCACAGGATTCATTTCAAAGTCTTCACAAAACTCAATAACTAACCCTTCATCTGCACGTGGAGACAAAGCACAATAAGCGATTTCATTGGTTCTATCCAATAATAAATTTCCTGTTCCTTCTAGGAATAAATCATCTTCTTCTGCAGCGGTATAATCCCATATATCGTTGATTACAAAGCCTTGTTCTTCTAATATATCCAAGATATCTTCGCGTCTTTCTAACCTTCTGTTTTCTGCAAACATCGGATATAAAACAACTTCGCCTGATTCGTGGAAAGAAATCCAGTTATTTGGAAAAATACTATCCGGTGTATCTGGATCTACTGTATCATCCACAACCGTAACATTCACCCCTACTGCACGTAATTTTTCTACAAAAGCATCAAATTCTTGTTGCGCTTTTGCATTCACTGTTGCAGGTGTTAAATTATCTAGTACCTTTTGGTAATAATTATTCACAGCTGTTTGCTCATTCATACGAAAAGCAACCGGGCGAATCATCAGAATATTATTTGTTATTTGTTTCATACTATTCGAATTAATCTCTTATTAAAGGTAGTGTAGAGCAACGCAATAAACCTTCTTGCTTGGCAATTTCGGCATAAGGGATCTCTTCCACTGTTATATTGTGACTTCTCAACCAATTATTCAAACGCGTAAAATTCTTTTCAGAAACCACCACGTCAGGAGCTATAGAGAATACATTGGAGTTCATATGATACATTTCTTCTCTGGTCACTTGAAATAAGTTAGCTTCTCCAAAGATATCCACTAAATAATTGTATTCGCTTTCGTCATAGAATCCCCCTTTGTAGATAATGGCTTTATCTAATCCGACTGGTTGAAAACAACAGTCGAGGTGTAAGGCATTATCACGAGGTTCTACTTTAGATTTTACCAAATCAAAACTCTTGATTATTTTATTTGGAAACAATTCGCGAATAAATTCAACGCCTAATTCATTCGTACGAGCAGTAATATAGTTGCTGTAATCTGGTCGTTTATAGGATCCGATAAATATATGATCGTTCCACAACATTACATCCCCGCCTTCGAAATGCATTTCCTCTGGTGCGGATATAATATCGTTGGGATTTATTTGGTCTAAAACGTAGTTTATAGCAGCTAATTCTCTATCTCGATCGGGAAGTATATTGGCCTTGATAAATTTATTATCAATTACGAATCCAATGTCTCGAGTAAAAATTTGATTGTAATCTTCGATAATTTCAGGTCGAAAAACCTGTACGTCGTATTTTTTAAAAACTTGATTAAACGCTTCCATTTCGCGAACCATGTCTTCTTCTACAGGATACGTCCCTGCTTTGATATGCTCAAGCGATTTGGGATCGTAGGCTTCTTCTATTGTAGGTGTGGGTCCATTACTAACGGCAGTGCCTAGGACCACAGCCCGCAAACGAGAGGTTTCATTTTTTACATTTAATTGTAACATAAACTGTCATTTTGTACAAATATAATAAAACCTTTTATGTGTTTTGTTTTTTTGTGCGCTTTGTGTGTTGTACGGTTTATCTCACCTAGATTGTATTGGTTTTAGTGTTCGATGAATCTTCAATTTGTACGTTGCACTTTGCTCGGTTTGCTCTTTGCGAAGTTTATTCATTGTAAAATTGAGATTTCAACTGATCACTATTCACTAATTCGTAAACAAAAAAGGAGATGAATATTCATCTCCTTTTTTGTTATTTTCTTTCGTTCATTGGAACGAAATCTCTTAAAGGTTCACCCACATACAATTGACGTGGACGTCCGATTGGTTCTTTATTGATACGCATTTCTTTCCATTGTGCGATCCAACCTGGTAAACGACCGATAGCAAACATTACAGTAAACATTTCTGTAGGGATACCTAATGCTCTATAGATAATTCCAGAGTAGAAATCTACGTTTGGATATAAGTGACGATCTACAAAGTAAGGATCTTTTAAAGCTGCTGCTTCTAATTGCTTAGCAATATCTAAAACAGGATCATCTACTCCCAATTTAGCTAACACTTCATCAGCTGCTTTTTTAATGATACGCGCTCTTGGATCGAAATTTTTGTATACGCGGTGACCGAATCCCATTAATCTAAATGGATCATCTTTGTCTTTTGCTTTGTTGATGTATTTTTCAACATCTCCACCGTCATTTTGAATCGCTTCTAACATTTCAAGTACGGCTTGGTTAGCACCACCGTGAAGTGGTCCCCATAGTGCAGAAACACCCGCTGAAATTGAAGCGAATAAACCTGCATGTGAAGAACCTACCATTCTCACTGTAGCAGTCGAACAGTTTTGTTCGTGATCTGCGTGTAAGATGAATAATTTATCAACCGCATTTTTAATAATTGGGTCGATTTCATACGGTTCTGTTGGTAAGGCAAACATCAAATTCATGAAGTTATCTACATAACTTTTTGTGTTATTGTAGTAATTTAATGGATATCCTTTTGCTTTTCTATACGTCCAAGTTGCAATAACTAAGAACTTACTCATTGTTTTACAAACAGCTTCATATAAACTCTTTTCACAATCCGCATCGACTACTTTTGGATTAAAAGCAGTTAAAGCACTTGTCAAAGAAGCTAAAACTCCCATTGGGTGAGCTGTTTTCGGGAAACCGTCAATGATATTCTTCATTTCTTCGTTTACCAAAGAGTATTTGCGAATATCTTTTTCAAACTGAGTTAATTGCTCTTGTGTAGGTAACTCTCCGAAAATAATCAAATAAGAAACTTCTAAAAAGTTAGATTTAGCAGCAAGGTCCTCGATTGAATAGCCTCTATATCTTAAAATTCCTTGTTCCCCATCTAAGAAAGTAATTGCACTTTGGCATGAACCAGAATTCTTGTATCCTGGATCTAAAGTGATAGCCCCTGTTAATGCACGTAATTTTAAGATATCAATTGCTACTTCGTTTTCAGTACCAACTAATACTGGTAGTTCGTGTCTTTGACCATCAACTTCTATAAAAGCTGTTTTAGACATATTGTTATTTTTTATTTTTCTTTACTTTTTATTTACATAATCAAAAACACCTAAAATGTTTTTTTGCAGTTGGAAAGATAGGAAATATTATGCTTACATACAACAGATAAAAGCTAATAATAATCATTGATTCACAACATTTTCGATACAATTTCTATAAAGGTATATTGTTACAAACAATTGTATTTCAATCTACAATATACTATTAAAAAAATAATAAATAATCATTTTTTTTACAAAAAAACCCCCAACTTGTCAAGTTGGGGGTTTTTTATTAATTTGATAAAATTATTTGATTTTAAATGCTTTTTCTTGTGGATAATACGCTACATCACCTAATTCTTCCTCAATACGAAGTAATTGGTTGTATTTTGCCATACGATCTGAACGCGAAGCAGAACCTGTTTTAATTTGCCCACAGTTTAAGGCTACAGCTAAATCTGCAATCGTACTATCTTCTGTTTCTCCAGAACGGTGAGACATCACTGAAGTATAGCCTGCATTTTTTGCCATATTAACTGCTGCAATAGTTTCAGTTAATGTTCCGATTTGATTTACTTTAATCAAAATAGAGTTTCCAATTCCTTCATTGATTCCTCTTTCTAAACGCGTCACATTTGTAACGAATAAATCATCTCCAACTAATTGTACTTTATCTCCAATTTTTTCTGTTAAGTATTTCCATCCTTCCCAATCATCCTCTTGCATTCCGTCCTCTATTGAGATAATAGGGTATTTTGCAGCTAATTCTGCTAAATAATCCGCTTGTTCTTTCGATGTGCGAACTTTCCCTAAGTCTCCTTCGAATTTAGTGTAATCATAAGATCCGTTTACATAAAATTCTGATGCAGCACAATCTAAAGCTAACATGATTTCATCACCGAAGCGGTATCCAGCATTCTCAACAGCCATTTTAATCGAATCCAATGCGTCTTCCGTTCCTTTTAATGTAGGAGCAAATCCTCCTTCATCCCCAACAGCCGTACTTAATTGTCTGTCGTGTAATACTTTTTTCAAGTGGTGAAAAATTTCTGTTCCCATTTGCATGGCATGAGAAAAAGTAATTGCCTTCACTGGCATGATCATAAACTCTTGAAATGCAATAGGCGCATCAGAATGTGATCCCCCATTGATAATATTCATCATTGGTACGGGTAGTGTATTCGCTGATACGCCTCCTACATAACGGTATAAAGGCATTCCAAGTTCTTCAGCTGCTGCTTTAGCCAAAGCTAAAGAAACACCTAGAATAGCATTGGCTCCTAAATTCCCTTTATTTGGGGTACCATCTAGATCAATCATCAATTGATCGATATAGTTTTGCTCAAATACGCTTAAACCAACAATGTGCTCAGCAATAATTGTGTTTACGTTTTCAACCGCTTTTAAAACGCCTTTACCCATAAAAGCTTGCCCACCGTCTCTCAATTCGACAGCTTCGTGTTCTCCTGTAGATGCTCCAGATGGAACTGCTGCTCTACCTAAACTACCGTTACTAGTAATTACATCCACTTCAACAGTTGGATTACCTCTAGAATCTAAAATTTGACGTGCGTGAACGCTTAAAATTGTACTCATAATCAAAGTTGTGTATTAGAATTCGGTCGTTAACCGCATCTTGCATTTAGTTGCTGACCTTTGTGTTGTGTAATTTTTACTTTTTCAAAGTTATTTTTATCCTATACCGGAGTTTTCTTATTTTTTAGCCATATTCGCAACGAAGTCGTCGAATAAGTATCTTGAATCGTGTGGACCTGGACTAGATTCTGGGTGATATTGCACTGAGAAAACAGCTTTGTTTTTCATGCGAACGCCAGCTACAGTTCCATCATTCAAATGTAAATGTGAGATTTCAAGTGTAGGATGGTCAGTCAATGCTTCTTTGCTTACAGCAAATCCATGGTTTTGAGACGTGATCTCCCCTTTACCTGTAAATACATTCATCACAGGATGATTCACTCCTCTGTGTCCACTAAACATTTTGTATGTACCTACACCTTGAGATAGACAAATCAATTGATGTCCTAAACAAATACCAAAAACAGGTAAACTTCCTTCTACGACTTCTTTTACTACAGCTAAAACGCCTTTATCAGCTAAAGCTTGTGGATCACCAGGTCCATTAGACAAGAAGATCCCGTTTGGTTCAAAAGAAAGCAAATCTTTATACGTGCTATTATAAGGGAACACTTTGATATAGCAATCGCGTTCAGCCAAGCAGCGCAGAATATTTGTTTTAATTCCCAAGTCTAGTACAGCCACGCGGTACGTACTGTCAGGGTTACCGAAAAAATAAGGTTCTTTCGTAGAAACCACAGAAGAAAGTTCTAATCCTTCCATCGAAGGCACTGCGTTCAACAAGGCTTTTAATTCTTCTACGGTTTTACCATCTGTACTTAATACAGCATTCATTGCGCCATTATCGCGGATATAAGCAGTTAACGCACGAGTATCCACATCAGAGATAGCCACTAATTGATGTGCCTCAAAATAATCATAAAGACTTCCATCTGCATCAGGACGTGAATATTCGTAGCTAAAGTTCTTACATACTAAACCTGCGATTTTAATTCCATCTGAATCTACTTCGTCTGCATTAACACCATAGTTTCCGATGTGTGGATTCGTTGCCAACATGATTTGTCCATAATACGACGGATCAGTAAAGACTTCTTGATACCCTGTCATTCCCGTATTAAAGCAAATTTCGCCAAAAGCCGTTCCTTTAATACCAATTGATTTACCATAAAAAACGGTGCCATCAGCTAAAACAATGATACCGTCTTCTTTTCTTTTATATTCCATGTGTAAGTTGTATTGTAGTGATGCAAAAATAAAGCAAAAAAAAGGACATTCTAAAAAGAATGTCCTTTTAATTTTATAATGAAAACATATGTAATGAATTATTATTCATTTGTTTCTGTTTCAGTTGTAGTAGCTTCAGCTTGAGGAGCTTCAACAGTTTCAGCTTTCTTCTTCCCTCTACGAGTCGTTTTCTTCGCTTCTTTTTTCGCTACATTGTAGATTTCGTTGAAGTCAACGAATTCAATCATAGCCATATCTGCGTTATCTCCTAAACGGTTACCTAACTTGATGATACGAGTGTATCCACCTGGACGATCACCAACTTTTTGAGCAACCTCTCTGAACAATTCAGTAACAGCTTCTTTGCTTCTCAAGTAAGAGAAAACAACACGACGATTATGAGTATCGTCTGTTTTAGCTTTAGTTACTAATGGCTCAATATATTGTTTTAATGCTTTTGCTTTAGCTACAGTAGTATTGATACGCTTGTGCTCAATCAAAGAACAAGCCATATTAGCTAACATAGAATTTCTATGTCCAGCTTTTCTACCTAAGTGATTTATTTTTTTTCCGTGTCTCATTGCGTTATCGAATTTAGACTTTAGCGGTCTAGATTATTCTTTATCTAATTTGTATTTTGATAGATCCATACCAAAATTTAATCCTTTCACAGCAACTAATTCTTCTAATTCAGACAAGGACTTCTTACCGAAGTTTCTGAATTTCATCAAATCGTTTTTGTTGAAAGATACTAAATCTCCTAATGTATCTACTTCAGCCGCCTTTAAACAATTTAACGCTCGAACTGAAAGATCTAAATCTACCAATTTAGTTTTTAGAAGCTGTCTCATATGCAATGATTCTTCATCGTATGATTCAGTTTGAGCAATTTCATCAGCCTCTAAAGTAATTCTCTCGTCTGAGAACAGCATAAAATGATGAATCAATGTTTTAGCTGCTTCTGTTAAGGCGTCTTTTGGATGAATAGAACCGTCTGTAATGATATCAAAAACTAACTTTTCGTAGTCAGTTTTTTGTTCCACACGGTAATTTTCTATAGCATACTTAACGTTCTTAATGGGAGTATAAATCGAATCTGTGAAAATAGTTCCGATTGGTGCATTGGGTTTTCTGTTCTCCTCTGCTGCCACGTACCCTCTTCCTTTTTCGATTGTCAAATCCATTGTAATTGACACACTGCTTTCACAGTTGAATAAAACTAACTCTGGATTTAATACTTGGAAATTAGAAATAAACTTCTGGAAATCTCCAGCCGTCATTTGTTCTTTCCCTGAAAAAGTGATACTTACAGATTCATTATCTATATCTTCCACCTGACGTTTAAAACGTACCTGCTTAAGGTTAAGGATAATTTCAGTAACATCCTCAACAACACCAGCGATGGTAGAAAATTCGTGATCAACTCCTTCGATACGTACTGAAGTAATAGCATACCCCTCTAACGAAGACAGAAGTACTCTTCTCAATGCATTACCAATAGTCAATCCATATCCCGGTTCTAAAGGTCTAAATTCGAATTTACCTCTAAAATCGGTCGAATCAATCATGATAACTTTATCGGGCTTTTGAAAATTAAATATTGCCATATTTGTTTCGACTGAATGTCAATTATTATTTGTTGTACAACTCTACGATTAACTGTTCTTTGATGTTTTCTGGAACTTGAAGTCTTTGAGGTACAGCAACGAAAGTACCTTCTAAAGTTTCAGGATTCCAAGTAATCCATTCATAAACAGAACTAGAATTAGATAACGAACGTTCGATAACTTCTAAAGATTTAGATTTTTCACGAACAGCAACTTTATCACCAGCTTTTAATTGGTAAGAAGGAATATTCACTACTTCACCGTTCACTGTGATATGTCTGTGAGAAACTACTTGACGTGCAGCTCTACGAGAAGGAGCAATTCCCATTCTGTAAACTACGTTATCTAATCTCGATTCACACAATTGAATCAATACCTCACCAGTAACTCCACGAGCAGCCGCAGCTTTCTTGTAAATATTACGGAATTGCTTTTCTAAGATACCGTATGTGTATTTTGCTTTTTGTTTCTCCATTAACTGGATAGCGTACTCAGATTTTTTTGCTCTCTTTTTTGCTAATCCGTGTTGTCCTGGAGGGTAGTTTCTTTTTTCGAATGATTTATCATCTCCGAAAATAGCTTCGCCGAATTTACGAGCGATTTTTGTTTGTGGACCAGTATATCTTGCCATTTTTCAAAATAAAAAAAAGGTAGGGATTATGAATTCAGGTCACTTTCCTCCGATAATCTATCCTACCTTTGGTTATACTATAAATTAAACTCTTCTTCTCTTAGGAGGACGACATCCGTTGTGTGGCATTGGAGTAATATCGATAATCTCAGTTACTTCGATTCCACCATTATGTAAAGATCTGATTGCAGATTCTCTTCCGTTACCTGGACCTTTTACATAAACTTTTACTTTTTTCAATCCTGCCTCAAGTGCAACTCTACCACAATCTTCAGCAGCCATCTGAGCAGCGTACGGAGTGTTCTTTTTAGAACCTCTGAACCCCATTTTACCTGCAGACGACCAAGAGATTACTTCACCTTTCTTGTTTGTTAAAGAAATAATGATATTGTTGAATGTTGCATTAATATGAGCTTCACCTGTTGTTTCTACAACAACTTTACGCTTTTTTGTATTCGCTTTAGCCATATTACTACTTATTATTTAGTTGCTTTTTTCTTGTTAGCAACAGTTTTTCTTTTACCTTTTCTCGTTCTCGAGTTATTTTTCGTTCTTTGACCTCTAAGTGGAAGTCCAGTTCTATGACGAATTCCTCTGTAACATCCGATGTCCATAAGACGTTTGATGTTTAAAGAGATTTCTGAACGTAACTCTCCTTCAATTTTGAAATAACTTACTGCTTCACGGATTGCTCCGATCTCATCATCATTCCAATCTTGTACTTTCTTATCTTCATCTACATTGGCTTTAGCTAAAATTTCTTTAGCTCTACTAGAACCAATTCCGAAGATATAAGTTAAAGCAATAACTCCTCTTTTGTATTTAGGTATATCTACCCCTGCGATTCTTGCCATAATTATCCTTGTCTTTGTTTAAATCTAGGATTCTTTTTATTAATAACGTAAAGTCTACCTTTTCTACGTACTATGATGCACTCGGCACTTCTTTTTTTAACTGATGCTCTTACTTTCATTTTAATAGCCTCTTTAATATCTATAAGTAATTCTTGCTTTGGTCAAGTCATATGGACTCATTTCCAATTTCACGCGATCACCAGGTAACAACTTAATGTAGTGCATACGCATTTTACCTGAGATATGTGCGATCACAACGTGACCATTTTCTAATTCTACACGGAACATTGCATTAGACAATGCTTCAATTATTGCTCCGTCTTGTTCTATTGCTGATTGTTTTGCCATAAAAATTAAGCTGTCGCTCTTCTATTTTTACCACTCGTCATCATACTATCGTACTGTTTGTTCAATAAATATGAATTAACTTGTTGGATTGTATCAATTACAACGCTCACCATAATTAATAGTGAAGTTCCACCATAAAACATCGCCCATCCTTGTTGAACCCCTAAGATACTTACGATAATCGCTGGGAAAACAGCAATAATTGCAAGGTAAAGAGATCCAGGGAATGTAATCAACGACATAATTCTATCTAAGAAATCCGCAGTTTCAGAACCTGGTTTAACCCCAGGAATAAAACCACCACTTCGCTTCAAGTCATCTGCCATTTTATTAGTAGGTACTGTAATCGCGGTGTAAAAGTACGTAAAAATAATGATTAATAAAGCAAAAAGTAAATTATACTCCCAACCGAATACATTATGGAATGTATTGCTGATTGATTTTGCAGCATCCGAAGTTGATAAACCAGCTACAGCAGCAGGCACAAACATGATCGCTTGCGCGAAGATAATTGGCATAACTCCTGAAGCATTTAGTTTTAAAGGAATCCATTGACGGTTTCCTCCTAACATGGATTGATCATACGTTCCAGAGGCACTTCTACGTGCGTATTGCACTGGAATTCTGCGTACTGCAAGAGTCAAATAGATACAAGCAACGATAATCAATAACCATAAAATTACTTCAATAACAACTAACATTGGTCCTCCGTTATTTTCTGTAATACGCGATTGGAATTCTTGGATGAAAGACATTGGAAGTCTTGCAATAATACCAACCATAATTAATAACGAAATACCATTTCCAATCCCTTTATCAGTAATTTTTTCTCCTAACCACATGGCAAAGATTGTCCCGGCCGTTAGAATCATTACTGAAGAAAACAAGAATGAGAAAGAATTAAAACCTAGCAAAAATGCATCTGACGGCAATTGCACATACAAGTTATAGATATAACTTGGTCCTTGTAATAAGGTAATACCAATAGTTAACCATCTTGTAATTTGATTCATTTTCTTTCTACCGCTTTCTCCATCATTTTGTAATTTTTGCAGATAAGGAACCGCAATTCCCATCAGCTGCACCACAATGGAAGCAGAAATGTAAGGCATAATACCTAAAGCAAAAACAGATGCTTGTGCAAATGCACCACCTGTAAAAACGTTAATTAACCATCCAATTCCTTGATCAGTTTGATCCGTCAACGCTTGCAATTTCGTTGCATCAATACCTGGTAGAGTTACTTGTGTACCGAAACGGTACACAAGTAATAGTCCTAATGTGATTAAGATTTTATTTTTTAACTCTTCAATTTTCCAGATACTGGCTAATGTTTCAAAAAACTTCTTCATCCTGTTCACTAAGATTTTATAACGTTACAACTTCTCCTCCTGCTGCTTCGATAGCTGCTTGGGCAGAAGCTGAAAATTTATGAGCAGAAACTTTTAATTTTGCTTTTAGCTCTCCACGTCCTAAAACCTTAACTAAACTGTTTTTAGTAGCTAATCCTAAATCAACTAATTGAGAAAAATCTACAGCATCAGTTACTTTTCCGCTATCAACAAGACCTTGTAAAGCCTCTAAGTTAATTACAGCGTACTCAACTCTGTTAATGTTTTTGAAACCGAATTTAGGTACACGTCTTTGAAGTGGCATTTGCCCTCCTTCAAATCCGATCTTTTTCGAATATCCTGAACGTGATTTAGCACCTTTATGTCCTTTTGTAGAAGTTCCTCCTTTTCCAGAACCTTCACCACGACCAACACGTTTGTTTTGGTTGTGTACTGAACCGTTTGCTGGTTGTAAATTACTTAAATTCATCTATTGCGAATATTATTTAATTTCTTCTACAGAAACTAAGTGTTGAACTTTATTTACCATTCCTAAAATTGCGCTAGTAGAATCGTGTTCAACCACCTGACCAATTTTACGAAGTCCTAAAGCCTCTAATGTTCTCTTTTGGTTAAGAGGACAATTAATTTGGCTTCTTACTTGTTTTATTTTGATTTTCGACATAATCTTTCAAATTAACCTTTAAATACTTTTTCTAAAGAAATTCCTCTTTGTTTTGCAACTGTAGAAGCGCTTCTTAATCGTAATAAAGCATCGAAAGTAGCTTTCACCACGTTATGTGGATTCGAAGAACCTTGAGACTTAGATAATAAATCTGTAATTCCTACAGCTTCAACTACCGCTCTGACAGAACCTCCAGCAATAACTCCCGTACCTAATGATGCAGGCATCAACAATACACGAGCTCCACTGAATTTTCCTTTTTGTTCATGCGGAATCGTATGACCGTTCAAAGGAACTTTAACTAAGTTTTTCTTAGCATCTTCAACTGCTTTAGCAATAGCCTCAGATACATCTTTAGATTTACCTAAACCGTGACCCACTACACCGTTTTCGTCACCTACTACAACAACAGCAGAAAAACCAAAAGCTCTTCCCCCTTTTGTTACTTTAGTAACACGGTTAACACTAACCAAACGATCTTTTAAATCAAGACCGCTTGGTTTTACAAATTCTACGTTTTTATAATTTTGATACATAACTAATTAGAATTTTAATCCAGCTTCTCTAGCGCCGTCTGCTAATGATTTAACACGTCCGTGGTATAAGTAACCGTTTCTATCAAAAGATACAGTTTCGATACCAGCTTTTAAAGCTTTCTCTGCGATTAGTTTTCCAACCGATGCAGCAGTTTCAACATTGGTTCCTCTTGTTATCCCAGCTTCTCTTGACGATGCTGACACTAAAGTTACTCCATTTACGTCGTCTATGATTTGTGCATAGATCTCTTTATTACTTCTGAATACAGAAAGTCTAGTTCTAGCAGCAGTACCGCTAACCGTCTTTCTAATTCTGAACTTTATACGTTGTCTTCTTTCAGATTTTGTTAATGACATAGTCTTAATTTTTAAGCTGATTTACCTGCTTTTCTTCTTAATTCCTCACCTACAAACTTGATTCCTTTTCCTTTGTAAGGCTCTGGCTTACGGAAAGAACGGATTTTTGCAGCTACTTGACCTACTAATTGTTTGTCATGAGAAGTTAATTTTACTAAAGGATTTTTACCTTTTTCTGATATAGTTTCTACTACAACTTCAGGAGCGATATCCATCACGATATTGTGAGAGAATCCTAAAGCTAAGTCTAACTTTTGTCCTTGATTAGAAGCACGATATCCTACCCCTACAAATTCTAAAGTTATTGTAAATCCTTCAGAAACACCAGTAATCATATTGTTAATTAAGCTACGAAATAATCCGTGTTTTGATCTTTCATCTTTATCGTCAGATGATCTTTCAACAATCACTTGATTATCTTCAACTTTAACACTAACTGTATCGAATTTCTGAGTAAGCTCTCCTAATTTACCTTTAACAACAATAACGCCTTCTTGAACATCAACTGTTACACCAGCAGGAATTGCTATCGGACTTTTTCCTATTCTTGACATTTCTTAGTCTTTTTAAATTAGTATACGTAACAAACTACTTCTCCACCAACATTTAGTTGTTTTGCTTGTTTCCCAGTCATCAATCCTTTTGATGTAGAAACGATTGCAATTCCTAAACCATTTAAGATTCTTGGAAGGTCAGTTGCAGAAGCGTATTTACGCAAACCTGGTTTACTAATTCTTTGGATATCTCTAATCACAGACTCTTTTGTGTCTTTGTCATATTTCAAAGCTATTTTGATCGTACCTTGAACTGTACTGTCATCAAATTTGTAGCTTAAGATATATCCTTGATCGAATAAAATTTTCGTGATTTCTTTTTTGAAGTTAGATGCTGGGATCTCTACCACTTTGTGGTTTGCACGCACAGCATTTCTAATTCTTGTAAGGAAATCTGCTATTGGATCTGTATACATTGTTTTTACCTTTAAATCTTAATTACCAACTTGCCTTTTTAACTCCTGGTATTAACCCTTGGTTAGCCATCTCACGGAAAGTAACACGAGAAATACCGAATTGACGCATATACCCTCTAGGTCTTCCAGTTAATTTACATCTGTTGTGTAAACGCACAGGAGAAGCATTTTTAGGTAATTTTTGTAACCCTTCGTAGTCACCCGCTTCCAAAAGAGCTTTTCTTTTATCAGCATATTTAGCTACTAATGCTTGTCTTTTTACCTCACGGGCTTTCATTGATTCTTTAGCCATAACTCTAATTCTTTTTAAAAGGTAATCCTAATTCAACTAGTAAAGATTTTGCTTCTTTATCTGTATTAGCAGATGTCACAAACGTAATATCGAAACCAGCGATTTTGTTTACTTTATCAATATTGATTTCAGGGAAAATAATTTGCTCAGTTACACCTAAGTTATAATTTCCTCTACCGTCAAATCCTTCAGATTTAATACCAGAGAAATCTCTTACTCGTGGTAAAGCAGAAGTAACTAAACGATCTAAGAATTCATACATTCTTTCTCCACGTAAAGTAACTTTAGCTCCGATTGGCATTCCTTTTCTCAATTTGAAAGAAGCAACGTCTTTCTTAGAAATAGTAGCTACAGCTTTTTGTCCTGTAATTTTAGTTAATTCTTCTACTGCGTAGTCAACTAACTTTTTATCAGATACAGCTGCACCAACACCACGGCTAACAACAATTTTCTCAAGTTTAGGAACTTGCATAATGTTCTTGTATCCAAACTCCTCTTTAAGAGCAGAGATTACTCTGCTTTTATATTCTTCTTTAAGTCTTGGTATATAAGCCATAACTATAATACTTGATTTGATTTTTTAGAAACTCTTACATTTTTTCCACTTTCATTCTTTTGGATAGCTACTTTCGTAGTATCGTTAGTTTTAGGATCAACGATCGCTAAATTAGAAATATGGATAGGAGCCTCTTTCTTAACAATTCCACCTTGAGGGTTCGTAGCGCTAGGCTTAACATGCTTTGAAATGATGTTTACCCCCTCAACAATAGCTTTGTTCTTTTCGCGTAATACACGTACGATTTTTCCTTCAGATCCTTTGTGATCTCCAGTGATAACACGTACTGTATCTCCTGTTTTTATCTTCAGCTTAATCATGTTTAGAACGATTTACAACACCTCAGGTGCTAATGATACAATTTTCATGAATTGTTTTTCACGAAGTTCTCTTGCTACTGGTCCAAAAACACGAGTTCCTTTCATTTCACCTGCAGCATTTAATAATACACAAGCGTTATCATCGAATCTAATGTATGATCCATCAGCTCTTCTAACCTCTTTTTTAGTGCGAACAACTACAGCAGTAGAAACAGTACCTTTTTTAACGCTTCCATTCGGAGTTGCGTCTTTGATACTTACTACAATTTTATCTCCCACTGAAGCGTAACGACGCTTTGTTCCACCTAACACACGGATAGTCAAAACCTCTTTTGCTCCCGTGTTATCTGCTACTTTAAGTCTAGATTCTTGTTGTACCATAATTATTTCGCTCTTTCAATGATTTCAACTAATCTCCAACATTTTGATTTAGACAATGGACGAGTCTCCATAATTCTAACTGTATCACCAATGTTGCAGTTGTTTGTTTCGTCGTGTGCTACATACTTTTTAGTTTGCTTCACGAACTTTCCATATAATGGGTGTTTTACCTTTTTTACTTCAGAAACAACAATAGATTTCTCCATTTTGTTACTAGTAACAACACCTATTCTTTCTTTTCTTTCTTTTCTATTTTCCATCTTTCAGCAGAATACAATTATTGTAACTCTCTTTTGCTTAGCTCAGTATTTACTCTTGCAATTGTTCTTCTAACCTTTCTGATTTGAAGTGGGTTCTCAATTGGAGAAATTGCGTGAGTAGCTTTTAAGCTATTTAATGCGTTAGTCAATTCTTTTAATTGCTCTTGTAAATCAGCTACAGATAGGTTTACTATTTCAGATTGTTTCATGATAAATTTCTATTATGCTTCGAAATCTCTAGCAATTATAAATTTTGTTTTCACAGGAAGTTTTTGAGCAGCTAAGCGTAAAGCTTCTTTTGCAACAGATAGTGGCACGCCACCAACCTCAAACATTATTTTTCCTGGTTTTACCACAGCAACCCAGTATTCCACTGCACCTTTTCCTTTACCCATACGCACTTCAAGAGGCTTCTTAGTGATTGGCTTGTCTGGGAAAATCTTGATCCACAATTGTCCTTCACGTTTCATGAAACGAGTTGCAGCGATACGCGCAGCCTCAATTTGACGAGAAGTGATAAATGCTGAATCTAAAGATTTAATTCCGAACATACCATTTGAAAGTTCATGCCCTCTTTGGGAAATCCCTTTCATCTTACCTTTCTGTACCTTACGGTATTTTGTTCTTTTAGGCTGTAACATTTTTCTTCAGTTTAAAAATTACTTTCTTTTGCGTTGGTTAGGTCTACCTTTACTAGATCCTGCTGATTTAGATTGTTTTTTATCCATACCAGCTAACGGAGAAAGATCTCTTTTACCGTAAACCTCACCTTTCATGATCCACACTTTAATTCCCATTCTACCGTAAGTAGTATGAGCTTCAGCAAGTGCATAATCGATGTCAGCTCTGAAAGTAGATAATGGAATTCTTCCTTCTTTGAATGATTCTGAACGAGCCATTTCAGCCCCGTTCAAACGACCAGAAATCATTACTTTGATTCCTTCAGCATTCATTCTCATCGCAGCACCAATAGCCATACGGATTGCTCTACGGTAAGAAATTCTGTTTTCGATTTGACGAGCGATACTAGCAGCCACTAAAAACGCGTCAAGCTCTGGTCTCTTAATTTCAAAGATATTGATTTGAACTTCCTTATCTGTAATCTTTTTCAATTCCTCTTTCAACTTGTCTACCTCTTGTCCACCTTTCCCGATAATAATACCAGGTCTAGCAGTAGTGATAGTAACGGTTACAAGTTTCAAAGTTCTCTCAATGATTACTTTTGATACACTAGCTTTTGATAAACGAGCATGGATATACTTTCTGATTTTGTGATCCTCAGCGATTTTGTCACCGTAATCATTTCCACCATACCAGTTTGAGTCCCATCCTCTAATAATACCAAGGCGATTCCCGATCGGATTAGTTTTTTGTCCCATACTGTTTATTAATTGCTTTGTGTGTTATTATTAGATCCTAATACAACTGTAACGTGATTAGAACGTTTTCTTATTCTGTGTGCTCTTCCTTGAGGTGCAGGACGAAGTCTTTTCAACATCATTCCTCCATCTACTCTAATTTCTTTTACAAAAAGTCCAGCTTCTTCCATGTTTTCTTCGCTGTTTTTTGCTTGCCAGTTTGCAATTGCAGATAAAAGCAATTTCTCTAAATTACGAGAAGCGTGCTTTGAACTGAATTTCAATATATTTAGAGCTTTTTCTACTTTCTGTCCTCTTACTAAATCCGCTACTAAGCGCATTTTTCTTGGAGAAGTAGGGCAATTGTTTAGCTTAGCAAAAGCAACTTGCTTATTAGCTTCTTTCGTTTGCTCAGCTCTTTCTCTTTTACGAACTCCCATAGCTTCTTATTATTTTTTACCTTTATTCTTTGCACCAGCGTGACCTCTAAACGATCTTGTTGGTGAAAATTCCCCTAACTTGTGTCCAACCATATTCTCTGTTACATAAACAGGAACAAATTGACGACCATTATGTACTGCGATTGTCTGTCCAACGAAATCTGGAGTAATCATAGAAGCTCTTGACCATGTTTTGATCACTGCTTTATTTCCAGACTCTACATTTTTAAGAACTTTCTTCTCTAATTTAAAGTGAACATAAGGTCCTTTTTTTAACGAACGTGCCATGTCTTACTCTTTTATTTCTTTCTACGTTCAACGATATACTTGTTACTCGACTTAACTTTAGAACGAGTTCTATAACCTTTAGCAGGCATCCCGTTTCTTGAACGTGGATGTCCTCCAGAAGAACGACCTTCTCCACCTCCCATTGGGTGATCTACCGGGTTCATAGCTACAGCTCTAGTTCTTGGTCTTCTACCTAACCATCTTGATCTACCAGCTTTACCTGAAACGATTAATTGGTGATCATGGTTCGATACAGCTCCAATTGTAGCCATACAAGTTAACAAAATCAAACGCACTTCTCCTGAAGGCATTTTAATTGTTGCATACTTACCATCTCTTGCTACTAATTGTGCGAAAGTACCAGCTGAACGAGCAATTACTGCTCCTTGACCAGGACGTAATTCAATACAAGAAATAACAGTTCCTAAAGGAATTTTACTTAAAGGCATTGCATTCCCTACTTCAGGTGATGCATCTGGTCCTGAAACTACAGTTTGTCCAACTTTTAGACCAGCTTGAGCGATAACGTATGTTTTTGCTCCATCCGCATAAGCAAGTAATGAAATAAATGCTGAACGGTTTGGATCATACTCGATTGTTTTAACAATTGCAGGAACTCCTTCTTTTGTTCTTTTGAAATCGATGATACGATATCTTTGTTTATGACCACCACCTGTGTAGCGCATGGTCATTTTTCCTTGACTATTTCTACCTCCAGATTTTTTTTTCGGTGCTAGTAAACTACGCTCCGGCTTATCAGTTGTTATAGCGTCAAAACTATTTACAACTCTAAAACGCTGACCTGGGGTAATAGGTTTTAATTTTCTAACTGACATTATTTATTAGATATTTGAATAAAAGTCTATATTATCTCCTTCTTTCAATTCAACTATTGCTTTTTTGAAAGCATTAGTTTTAGCGTTAATCATACCGCTTTTTGTATACTTAACAGAACGCTTAGCACCATAGTTCATAGTATTTACGTTAACAACACTAACACCATAAGTAGCTTCTACTGCTTTTTTGATCTCAATTTTGTTCGCTTTTCTATCAACTACGAAACCATAACGGCCAAAAACTTCACCGTCTTTTGTTACTTTTTCTGTAATTATAGGCTTAATTAAAACACTCATGTTCCTATTATTTGCTTAAATTTTCAACAATTCCAGCCACAGATCCCTCTGTCAAGACTAAGCTCCCCGCGTTTAAAATCGCATAAGTGCTTAATTCTGAGTTAGTTACAACAGCAGCCTTCTCTAAATTGCGTGATGACAAATATACATTTTTATTTGATTCACCCAACACAAATAGAGATTTTTTATTTTCTAACCCTAAAGCTTTCAATACACTAATGAAATTCTTAGTACTTGGAGCTTCGAAGTTGAAGTTTTCTAAAACGATTAAGTTCTCTTCGCGAACCTTAATTGAAAACGCTGATTTTCTTGCCAAGCGTTTTAAGTTCTTATTCAATTTGAACGAGTAGTTTCTTGGTCTTGGTCCGAAGATTCTTCCTCCTCCTCTGAATACTGGTGACTTGATGCTTCCTGCTCTAGCCGTTCCAGTTCCTTTTTGTTTTTTAATCTTGCGTGTACTTCCTGAAATCTCAGCTCTTTCTTTCGCTTTATGCGTACCTTGTCTTTGATTTGCTAAATATTGTTTAACATCAAGATATACTGCATGATTGTTTGGTTCAATACCGAATACTGAATCTAAAAGTTCAACTTTTCTACCAGTATCTTTCCCTGTAATATCTAAAACTTTTACTTCCATTACTTCTGAATGATTACATAAGAGTTTTTGTGTCCTGGAATAGCTCCTTTAACAACAAGTAAGTTCTTTTCAGCAACTACTTTTAAAACTCTTAGATTTTGTACTGTTACATTTTCTCCTCCAGTTCTTCCTGCCATGCGCATTCCTTTGAATACTCTTGATGGATAAGAAGAAGCTCCCACAGAACCTGGTGCTCTTAAACGATTTTTTTGACCGTGAGTAACTTGTCCTACTCCGCCAAATCCATGACGTTTAACAACCCCTTGGAAACCTTTTCCTTTAGATACACCTTGAACGTCTACATACTCGCCTTCGATGAACAAATCAACAGTGATAACATCACCTAATTTGTGTTCTCCTTCGAATTCTTTGATCTCAACGACTTTTCTTTTAGCAGATGTTCCCGCTTTCTTAAAGTGACCTAACTCAGCTTTAGTAGCGTGTTTCTCTGTCTTGTCATCGAAACCAAGTTGTAACGCTTCATACCCGTCAACCTCATTGGTTCTGACTTGGGTAACGACACATGGACCAACTTCGATTACTGTACATGGAATGTTTTTTCCATTTTCGTCGAAAATACTAGTCATGCCGATTTTTTTACCAATTAACCCAGACATAAATATTTAATTAAATTATTTGAAACTTATTTAAAAGAATTAAGCATTAGAGCTTATGCAACTCTAATACTTAATCCCTACTCTTTATTTTTTATTGAAGTATTCGAATTATCACACTTTAATCTCAACTTCTACACCGCTTGGTAACTCTAATTTCATTAAAGCATCAATTGTTTTAGAAGAAGAAGAATAAATATCTAACAATCTTTTGTAAGAACTAACTTCAAATTGCTCTCTAGCTTTTTTGTTTACGTGTGGTGAACGTAAAACAGTAAAGATTTTTTTATGAGTTGGTAACGGAATTGGACCTGTTACTACTGCACCTGTACTTTTTACAGTTTTTACGATTTTCTCTGCTGATTTATCAACCAACATATGATCGTAAGATTTTAATTTTATTCTGATTTTTTGACTCATTTTCTCGAAAATTAAGCGTTTCCTTTTGCTTTAGTGATTACAGCTTCTGAAATGTTTGATGGTGTTTCAGCGTAGTGAGAGAACTCCATTGTAGAAGTAGCTCTACCTGATGATAATGTTCTCAATGTAGTTACATATCCGAACATTTCTGATAATGGCACAGAAGCTTTAACTACTTTTGCTCCATTTCTATCATCCATGCTGTTGATTTGTCCGCGACGACGGTTCAAATCCCCAACGATATCACCCATGTTTTCTTCAGGAGTCAATACCTCTAACTTCATGATAGGCTCAAGAATTACAGCACCGGCAGCTTTAGCTGCAGCTTTGTAACCCATTTTCGCTGCTAATTCGAACGATAAAGCATCCGAGTCAACCGCGTGGTACGAACCATCAATTAAAGTTACTTTCATCGAATCCATTTCGAAACCTGCTAAAGGCCCTTGTTTCATCGCTTCTTTGAATCCTTTTTCTACAGAAGGAATATATTCTTTTGGTACGTTACCACCTTTTACCTCATTCACGAACTGTAATCCAACGAATGGTTTTCCATCCACCTCATCAGCAGGTCCAATTTTAAACACGATATCCGCGAATTTACCACGTCCACCTGATTGCTTTTTATAAGCCTCTCTGTGTTGTGCCTCACGAGTAAGTGTTTCTTTGTATTCAACTTGAGGCTCCCCTTGGTTCACTTCAACTTTAAACTCACGTCTCATACGGTCGATTAATACATCTAAGTGTAACTCTCCCATTCCAGAAATAACTGTTTGCCCTGAAGCTTTATCAGTTTTAACTGTAAACGTAGGATCCTCTTCAGATAATTTAGCCAAAGCAGTACCCATTTTATCCATATCCGCTTTTGTTTTTGGTTCAATAGCGATACCGATAACTGGATCAGGGAAATCCATACTTTCTAATACGATAGGATTTTTTTCATCACATAGTGTATCCCCTGTTTTAATATCTTTAAATCCAACAGCAGCTCCAATATCTCCAGCCTCAATATATTCGATTGGATTTTGTTTGTTTGCGTGCATTTGGTAGATACGAGAAATACGCTCTTTGTTTCCTGAACGTGTATTCAACACATAAGAACCAGCATCTAAGTGTCCTGAATAAGCTCTAAAGAAAGCTAAACGCCCCACGAAAGGATCGGTAGCAATTTTAAATGCTAATGCAGCAAACGGCTCAGTAACTGATGGCTTACGTACAACTGGCTCTTCAGTATCAGGATTCGTTCCTTCGATCGCTTCCTTGTCCATTGGAGAAGGTAAGTAACGACAAACAGCATCCAACATAAACTGAACTCCTTTATTTTTAAAAGATGAACCACAAGACATTGGGATGATGCTCATATCTAATGTAGCAGCACGTAATGCTCTATGGATTTCGTCCTCAGTGATTGAGTTTTCATCTTCCATATATTTTTCAAGAAGATTTTCGTCATAAGCCGCGATCTCCTCGATTAATTGACCTCTGTATTGTTTAACATCATCAACCATGTCAGCTGGGATCTCAACAACGTCAAACGTAGAACCGTGATTTTCATCATGCCATACGATTGCGCGGTTTTTCACCAAGTCAACGATACCTTTGAAATCTGCTTCATCACCAATTGGTAAAACGATTGGCACAGCGTTTGATTTCAACATATCTTTTACTTGTTGACATACTGCTAAGAAGTTAGCTCCTTGACGGTCCATTTTATTAACGAATCCCATACGAGGAACTTTGTAGTTATCAGCTAATCTCCAGTTAGTTTCAGATTGTGGCTCAACACCATCAACTGCACTAAATAAGAATACTAACCCATCTAATACACGTAAAGAACGGTTTACCTCAACTGTAAAGTCAACGTGTCCCGGAGTATCAATAATATTGAAGTGGTACTCCATAGACTCAGCGATCTTTTCACCTTGTTTTGTTGGGAAATTCCAAGTACAAGTAGTCGCTGCTGAAGTAATGGTAATACCTCTTTCCGCTTCTTGCTCCATCCAGTCCATTGTAGAAGATCCTTCGTGAGTTTCTCCCATTTTGTGGTTTTTACCTGTATAGAACAAAATACGTTCTGTAGTAGTTGTTTTACCAGCATCGATGTGAGCAGCGATACCAATATTTCTTGTATATTTTAAATCTCTTGCCATTGTATAAGTTTTCTGTAGGGATTAAAATCTAAAGTGAGAGAACGCTTTATTAGCCTCAGCCATTTTATGCGTATCCATTCTCTTTTTAACTGCAGCACCTTCTTCTTTAGCAGCAGCTAAAATCTCAGAAGCTAATCTTGCAGCCATAGATTTCTCATTTCTTCTTCTTGCATACAAAATCATCCATTTCATTGCCATAGAAATTTTTCTATCTGGACGAATTTGCATAGGAATTTGGAATGTAGCCCCACCAACACGACGAGAACGAACTTCTACGTGTGGCATAACATTAGTTAACGCCTCTTTCCAAATTTCTAATGAAGTTTTTTCCTCATCTTGTTTCTTCTCTTCAACGATTGCTAAAGCATCATAAAATACTTTAAAAGCCGTAGACTTCTTACCATCCCACATTAAGTTATTCACAAAACGCGTCACTAATTGATCATTAAATTTCGGATCTGGTAAAAGAGGTCTCTTTTTCGCCTGTCTTTTTCTCATGTCTTTTTCTTAAACGTTTAAACGATTATTTTTTGTCTTTAGGGCGTTTTGCACCATATTTCGATCTTCTTTGAGTTCTACCGTTTACTCCGGCAGTATCCAAAGCTCCACGTACGATGTGGTATCTAACACCTGGCAAATCTTTTACCCTTCCTCCTCTAACTAATACTATCGAGTGCTCTTGTAAATTGTGTCCTTCTCCTGGGATGTAAGCGTTTACTTCATTACCATTTGTCAAACGTACCCTTGCAACTTTACGCATTGCAGAGTTAGGTTTTTTAGGTGTAGTAGTATAAACACGCGTACAAACTCCTCTTCTTTGAGGACAAGAATCCAAAGCAACCGATTTACTCTTCTTAGTTAATTGGGTTCTCCCTGTTCTTACTAATTGTTGAATTGTTGGCATAATGTTTATTAATAATTTCTACAATATATTATTCCCCACTATATACGGGGTTGCAAATGTAGAAAGTTTTTTTCTTTTTTCAAAAGACAATCTATTAATTTTCAAGTAATTTATTTATTTTATTCTTTAAGCCTCAGCTTCTTACTTTTTTTATTTTACTTTACACGCAAATATATAGTCGAAGTGCCTAAGTTAATTCTCTCTTTCTTTTTATGTTGCTTGCTGGGTTTTACTAGCTATGGACAAGATGCGTTGTTGACACTTGAATTAACAGCCACCCATGAAAAAGATCGCGAACTACTAACAACTTTGGGGTATGTGAAAAATCATCCCGATTTACAATCTCTTAATCAAGCTGTTGACCAAATCGATCAATTCTTATATAAAAAGGGATACCTATCCTTCACCAAAAAGAGAGAACAACAAAACAATCACTTTACCTATAGCTATACCCTTGATGATCCTATTCATCAAGTCATCTTATCAAATAAATTGTTGTCACCAGCTATTCAACAACAAATTGGCTTTACTCAAGATAGTCTAACTCTCGATTTTGAGGCCTTGCCTTCTCACTTGCAACAATACACTTTACAATTGGATCAACAAGGCTTAGGCATGTCGACCTTACAACTAGCTAATCACAACATTCTAAATCATATTTTATACTGCGATGTAAAACTCGACCTAACGAATAGCCGCAAACTAGATCAAATCGCCATAAAGAGCACAACCAAAGTTCCAGAGCACATCATTCAACACCTAACCAAGCGCTACCTCAACAAACCCTATAGCGATCAACTCGTTTCTAATCTTTCACTTGCTGTAAGTGAACTTGACTTTTTAAAACAATACAAATCACCTGAGACTTTATTTACTGATGATTCAACTACCTTGTATTTATATGTAGACAAAGCCAACACGAACACTTTTGATGGTTTTATGGGATTTAGCACAGACGAACAGGATAAGTTCACCCTTGCTGGTTATTTAGACCTGGCGCTCAACAACGTATTAAACAAAGGAGAATCGCTACAATTGTACTGGCGCAGTGATGCAAATAAACAAACGCAATTCGATTTTAAAACATCATTCGTTTACCTTTTTAATACTCCTTTAAATATAAGTGGACAGCTCAATATTCAGAAACAAGATACGATTTACCAAAATACTAAGCTTGGGGTACAACTGGGATATGCCATTCGATATAACCAAAACATCAAGTTAGGCTATCAAAACACCTCCTCAACAACCAGCAGTGCACTGCCTTCCATGGAGAATTTTGACAGCAAGTTTTATACCCTAAACTATACACTAACGAAGAAACGCTCTTACCTCCCCCTATTTCCTCTAAACTATTCGCTCGATGTTCTCGTTGGTACTGGAAATCGAATGACGGAGGAAACAAAGCAATCGCAATACATATTGCAGATTAATGCCAACAAAAATATTGAACTTGCCCCTAAGCATTACCTCTATATCAACTGGACCTATTACTCGCTATTCAGCAAAGATTATTTGGTGAACGAATTGTATCGTTTTGGAGGGAACCAATCGCTGCGTGGGTTTCAGGAAAATAGCCTATTGGCCAATCAGCTGAATTTAATTAATACGGAATATCGCTTTTTAGTTCATCCTAGTTTATACTTGCATACAATCTTTGATTATGCGATTCAAGAATACAAACCCCTGGAACAAAAGAACACCTTATATAGTATAGGTATGGGATTGGGCTTTATTACCAACTCGAGTTATTTCAATCTCTCTTTCGCCAATGGCAAACAACCGGGCATTCCCTTTTCATTTGACAACACAACGATTCACATTGGATTCAAAACCTTGTTTTAATTGCTACTTTTATTCTAGGGTGTGTATACCCCCTAATCAGGAAACAAAAGTTTAGCGCGACCTGAAAAAACATCTAACGTATAATAAAAATATAACTACCTTTGCGCCATGGATCAGGAGAATCAAATTTTTGGTATTCGTGCGATAATCGAAGCCATTGAAGCAGGTAAAGATATAGATAAGGTATTCTTACAAAAGGATGCACAAGGTGAACTAATGAATGAGTTAATCAAGTCATTAAAGAGAAACAACATTAACTTCTCTTATGTGCCTATTGAAAAACTCAATCGTTTAACAAAGAAAAATCACCAAGGGGCTATTGGTACGATTGCACCTATTACTTTTATCTCATTAGAGGAGTTAGTGGAAACGACTTTAGAGAAAAAAGACAAGCCTCTTTTTGTTGTATTGGACCAATTATCGGATGCGCGTAATTTTGGTGCGATCATTCGTACAGCAGTTTGCTGTGGAGCAGACGGAATTATCATTTCTAAAAATGGTGCCGCTCCTGTAAATGGAGATACGATTAAAACTTCTGCTGGTGCTGTTTTCAATATTCCAATCTGTAAGGTAGACCACATCAAAGATGCTGTTTTCTATTTGCAAGGTTCTGGCGTAGTGACATTGGGAGCAACTGAAAAAGCAGAAAAAGAAATCTACGATGTAGATCTAAATGTTCCCGTAGCTATTATTATGGGTAGTGAAGATAGAGGAATCAATCCTTCCGTTTTAAAAATCATTGATGAAAAGGCAAAACTTCCTATGTTCAGTAGCATCGATTCACTGAACGTATCAGTTGCTTGTGGAGCCTTTTTATACGAGATTATTAGACAGAGACGCTAGTTAAGTGAAGAGAAATTGGAAATGGGAGATGCGTATTCTTCTCAAATAAAAACTCTTTCAATAATAAAAAAGGAAAGGATTGCAATTGCAACTCTTTCCTTTTTTAATTTACGCTATTTGTTGTTTGTTTTTTTGCTCAAGAAACCATTCCTAACAACGATTTTCTTTTACTAGAAGAAAATATACAAATCGTGTACACAGCGCAACGAACAAATCGAAACGCAGCGAAAATCGAAGATTCATCGAACACCAAAATTAATATGAACTAAGTGAGATAAACAGCGTAAACCTCAAGAAAGGGTTCTGTGTTTTTTTATTGTTTACTGCAATCATCTTAAGTAGACGAATCTATCCATTTCCCTTCTCCCATTTCCAATTTCCCATAAACAATAGGCAAAGTCTTTCGATAGGGATTTTTTAAGTCTATCGCTTCCTTTACTTCTTTAGGGATAATGATGAAATTCCCCGCTGCATCAAAACACTGCATGAATGGATCTATATTAGGATCATAGGTTGGAGACTGCCATTCATACTTATATATTTTTTCGCTATACGTTGGTGATTTTAGAATAAAAGACAAAATCATACCTGTAATAAATCCACTGAGGTGTCCTTCCCAAGAAATCCCTTCTTCTATATCGGGAAATACATACCAAATCATACTGCCATAAAGCATCACAATGAGTAGCGACAGGGCCACTAATCGAAAGTACTTGGTTTGTATCCCCTTAAAGAACATATAGCTCACAAGTACATAAATCAATCCACTTGCACCAATGTGGTAGCTTTCTCTTGCAATCAACCAAGTACCCAAACCAGACAAAAGGATCCCCCAGCCTAAAATTTGCCACACTTGTTTTTTATAAAAAAACTGAACCAACAGCAGCAATACAAATAGCGCAACTGAGTTGTTATAGATATGTTTTAATCCACCGTGAATAAAGGGGCTAAAAATAATTCCCCTCAATCCTTTTAGTGTACGGGGATACACTCCATACTGGTACAATTGTAAATAGTCTTTCCAATCCAACCAATACACCGTCCAAATTAACATAATGAATAAGAAGGGTAAGATGATTAAATCAGCGGTTATAACAAGTTGTTTATCTTTCATTCGAGCCTGTTCATTACTACATAAAACATAAAGATATAAAATAGTACTGCAATTCAACTACACAAATCACAGGGATTGCATACAATTTTAAATGACTTCTTTTTATTCGAGATTATAGGTTGTATTTTTGTATTTCTCAAAATCGAATTGTCATGGATGCACCATTAGCAGAAAGAGTACGACCGCAAACCTTGGCTGATTACGTCAGTCAGGCACATTTAGTTGGTGAAAAAGGAATCTTAACGAAGCAATTACAAACTGGTTTTATTCCCTCATTACTCTTTTGGGGTCCTCCGGGTACGGGAAAAACAACTTTAGCGGAAATTTTAGCCAAAGAAAGTCAACGCCCTTTTTACGTTTTGAGTGCAATCAATTCGGGTGTAAAAGACGTACGAGAGGTAATTGACAAAGCCAAATCGAATCACGGTCTATTTACGGCACGCAATCCGATTCTGTTTATTGATGAGATTCACCGTTTCAGCAAATCACAACAAGATTCGCTACTAGCAGCCGTAGAGCGTGGCTGGATCACCTTAATTGGTGCTACCACTGAAAATCCAAGTTTTGAGGTGATTCCCGCTTTACTTTCACGTTGTCAGGTGTACACCTTAAACGCATTTACCAAAGAAGATTTGCGCGCACTTTTAGATCGCGCTATTGCCAAAGATTCATTTTTAAAATCTAAGCGCATTAACCTCAAAGAAACCGAAGCACTGTTTCGCGTATCAGGTGGAGATGGTCGAAAACTATTGAACACCTTTGAACTTATTATCAACGCAACAACGGGGGATGATATAGTGGTTACCAATGACTATGTCATGCAGATTGTACAAAAAAACACCGTACTATATGACAAGACTGGTGAACAGCATTACGATATTGTCTCTGCTTTTATCAAATCCATCCGCGGTAGTGATCCCAATGGGGCTGTTTATTGGTTGGCTCGCATGATTGAAGGTGGTGAGGATGTTAAGTTTATTGCAAGGCGCTTAGTTATTGCTGCCTCTGAAGATATTGGCAATGCCAATCCGACCGCTTTAATCATGGCGACGAATACCTTTCAAGCCGTTTCGGTTATTGGATATCCCGAAAGTCGCATATTATTGAGCCAATGCGCCATTTACTTGGCCACTTCACCTAAGAGTAACTCTACCTATATGGCCATTGGCAAAGCCCAACAACTAGTCAAACAAACGGGCGATTTATCCGTTCCCATACACTTGCGTAATGCCCCAACAAAACTGATGAAAGAATTGGGGTATGGAGAAGATTACAAATACTCCCATGATTACCCGAATAATTTTGTGGATCAGGAATTCCTCCCTACAGAACTTAGTGGTACAATTTTGTATGAGCCTGGACAAAATAGCCGTGAGAACAGCACACGAGATTTTCTAAAGAACAGATGGCAATTTAAATACAACTATTAATACAAAAGCCTACTTTACAGTAGGCTTTTTATATCTAATAAGGTACTTACTTGGGGTAAAGTGACAGGCACAGTTTTGTGGTGTTCATTGTAATAAATCACATCCATCCCTACATTCTGTGCTCCTTCAATATCAGCTAAAAGATTATCTCCGATCATAACCGTATCTTGAACTTGTACTTTTGCTAACTGTAAAGCATAGGCAAAAATTTTAGCATCTGGTTTTTTCACACCTGCTAACTCGGAATTCGTCACCGTTTGAAAGAACCCATCCATTCCCGAGTTTTTGATCTTTCGCGCTTGCACTTGATCAAACCCATTGGTAATAATATGCAACTTATACTTTTCTTGTAGGTATTCTAAAATTTCAATAGCTCCATCAAACAGGTAATTATAGTTGGGCAGATAGGTCAGGTACTTATCTCCTACTTCTAGCATACTTTCTGTTGTTGTGGCATATTCTAGCAATTCAAAGGTATCGCGTATTCTCCCAATACGCAACTCTTGTTGCGTGACAAGGTTTAGACTATAGCGATCCCAATAATCTGCATTAATACCAACATAGTAGTGTAAAAATTGTTCAATACTAAAAGGTAATTTCATTTCTTCTAACACTTGCTCAAATGCCAAGGCGGAATTTTTTTCAAAGTCCCAAAGGGTGTGATCAAGGTCGAAGAATATATCGGTTTTGTGTTCAAATTTTTTAGAATACATCGGTTGCTTTTCTATTTAATGCTACAAAAGTAATCAATTTGAAAAAATAGCCCCTATTATAATCGACCATGATCGGCAAAACTGTAATAATCATATTCGGTAATAATAAAATGATCCAAGAGTGCAATATCCATAATCTTACTCGCTTCTTTTATTTTTTGGGTAATTTGAATGTCTGCCTCACTGGGTTGTAATTTACCTGAAGGGTGGTTATGAGCTATAATAACGGCTGTTGCCTGCTTTTCTAGGGCTAGCTTAAAGAGCACACGCAGGTCTACGACTGTTCCAGTAATTCCTCCTTTGCTAATATTAATGGTTTCAATCAGGTGATGAGCAATAAAAGGTTCGTTGCGATTAGCAACAACCCCGCGAACGCGATTGGCATTATTTAAAAAGATAGCCCAAAATTCTTCATGGATCAGCTCTCCTATTTTGGGTTGCATCAATTCAAATACATCACGGCTGCAGGTGATTTTAGCTTGTCTTAAAGTATCAGCAACTCTTCGCCTCTGTCCTAATTCTAATGCTGCTACAATAGCGATTGCTTTCGCTTCGCCAATTCCTTTAAAACGCTGTAAACTCGATACCGATTGCTTAGCGAGTTCAGCTAAATTCAACTCATTTGTCTCTAGGATTCTTCGACTAAGATCTAAGGCAGACTCATTTCTATTGCCTGACCCAATTAAAATAGCAATCAATTCGGCGTCACTCAAAGCGCTTTTTCCTTTGAGCATTAACTTTTCTCGGGGGCGATCATCTTCTGCCCAAGCGGTGATTGGTTTTCTTGTATTCAACATAGTAACAGGTATTAAGTTCTACTAAGCTCCTTCAAAAACCAATCCTCTATTTAAATGTTCCGTCTTTTCTACGTGTAAATTGAATGACTTTCATAAAAAAACCCTTTCAGTGAAAGGATTTTAATTACTATATATTTTGTACGTATTCATTTAAATTTAATCCGCCATAATCACCAGAGCTCATAAAAAGAAGTACACTGTTTTTAATATCTAAGTTTTTAATGTAGGCTTTAAAATCTTCTGCATTAGTATAGGTTAATAAGGCTGGTAAGTCAAAGGCAGTTTTCATCTGATCTGAAGTGATCTCAGGCATGCGCTTTAGCTTTAATGCATCTAAAGAATAAAACACTACTGCTTGATCTGCACCTAGCAAACTTCCGTTGTATTCACTCAAGAAAGCTGCATTCAGGCTACTATAGGTATGCAATTCTAAACACGCCAGTAATTGTTTGTTTGGATATTGCTCACGTACTGCTTTCATAGTTGCTTTTACCTTGCTAGGTGAATGTGCAAAATCTTTATACACTACGGTCGAGTTGTCGTCATATAGTTTTTCTAAACGCTTAGACGCTCCTTTAAAACTGGTGATGGCATCAAAGAAATCATCCTCGTCGATTCCCATGTTCTGGCACACCCATTTTGCTCCACTAATATTATTGATATTGTGTTGTCCAAATACTTCTAAAGGCATCGGTCCTTCATTCGTAACTAAATAAGCTACCCCGTCGACAATTTCATTCTCTAAAGTTGTATATGGGATTTTTCGAATTGGATTACTGCTTTCTTCTGTAATTTGTTTGACGATTTCGTCTTCTTCGTTGTAGATTAAAATTCCCCCCTTGGTAATTTTATCAATGAAGATACGGAACTGTTCTACATAGCTATCAAACGTAGGAAACACATTAATGTGATCCCAAGCAATACCGCTCAACAAGGCAATATTGGGTTCATACAAATGAAATTTCGGACGTCGATCGATAGGGGAAGACAGGTATTCATCTCCCTCAATGAGGATAAAATCATTTTCAACCGTTAGGTTCACCATGCGATCAAATCCTTCCAATTGGGCCCCTACTAAATAATCTACTTCCACACCGTGATAATTTAACACATGAAGGACCATCGAAGTAATGGTTGTTTTTCCATGGGATCCACCGATTACTACTCGGGTTTTATTTTTGGCATGTTCATAAATAAATTCGGGATAAGAATAGATCTTCAGTCCTAATTCTTTTGCTTTAATCAACTCAGGATTGTCCTCTTTCGCATGCATACCCAAAATCACAGCATCAAGGGCTGTTGTAATTTTTTCTGGGTACCAACCTTCTACTTCAGGAAGAAGCCCTTGCTTGGCTAATCTCGTTCTAGAGGGTTCAAAAATAGCATCGTCACTTCCCGTAACAACATCTCCTTTTGCATGTAAGGCTAAGGCAAGATTGTGCATAGCACTTCCCCCAATTGCGATAAAATGTACGCGCATTATATATCTTTTTTACGTCGATTCTTATTGGAGGATAAAATTACAATTTTATTACTAAAAAAACAGAATACATTTGCGAATACCCTTAGAAAATCCATCTTATCATCTGCAATATAACCTAAAGTTCGCTTAAACGTTGTATGCTAACAGTAGTCATAATCGCAAAGAAACTCACTTTCTGCCACCTCTATTTTTCACCTAGATCCTCGCAACTTGACACTATTTTCTATTTCAATTAACATTTGAGACAAAATATATCGTATTTTTGCTAAAATTTTTATAAAATCACCCTATGGAAAATTACACTCCACCACCAGTACCACCACAAAAAAGTGGGAATAACACCCAAGTATTAGGTATTTTAGCTCTAGTAGCAGGTATCATTGCTTTACCATCATCATTCATTCCTTGTTTTGGACTTATTGCACTTATCGTTGCTGTTGTAGCCATCGTATTGGGAATATTAACTATTTCTAGTGCAAAGAAACACAGTGAATCGAAAGGTATGGGAATTGCTGGACTCGTTCTTGGTGCGCTCAGTTTTATCATTATTCTAGCTTGGGGCGCTTTATTTGCTACGGCTGCTACAGCTGCAATTAAAGATATCAATGATATGCAGAAAGAAATGGAGAACATGAGTAATGAGGATTATACCCCTTATTCTGATGATGAATATAACGAAGAAGATGATTCTCTTCAAGAGCAAGGAGAAGTATACTATTTAGACGAGCAAGTAACAGAATAAGGGTGAACAACTATAAGATTATTAACTGTATATTTTTTGTATTAATCCTCTGTTTATTGGGTTATATTTTTTTTCTCAATACTACTACCTCAACCGCCTTAAGTATTCGTTCCTCTTGTGAAGGATTGCCTGAAACACTTTGTAGAAGCAGAGGCCTAACACGAGATTTTATGTCGTTATTACAAGGAAAGAAAGATTTAATTAATCCTTATAGCTATTCTATTTTTCTCTTCTTTATTTATGTGGGTATTACACGAGGCATACTAGTTTTACTTCCGTTATCCTATTATAAGAAGATACTTTTATATGTAGATCTAACCTTATTAACTCTCTTCTTTTTATACGCTTTTATCCCTTTATTGGGTATTGCTTAAAAATAAAAAAACAGCTTAAGAATCTTAAGCTGTTTTTTTATGTCTATTGACCAAAAAGGGTCAAAAAAAACAGTAGTATTTTGTACTACTGTTTTACTCTGTTATTATTTCACAACATTCATTTCGTCAACAATATGTTTTGCATCAGCAAATTTGTCGATAATGAACAATACGTAACGGATATCAACGTTGATTGTACGTTGTAACTGTGGATCGTAGATTACGTCTCCAGCCATCGCTTCAATGTTACCATCGAACGCCAACCCGATCAATTCTCCTTTTCCATTCAATACAGGTGAACCAGAGTTACCTCCTGTAATATCATGGTTAGTTAAAAAGTTGACTGGTAAATGACCTTGTTTATCTGCATACACACCATAATCTTTTGCATTATACAAGTCAATTAATTTTTGTGGTACTTCAAACTCTTCATCTCCAGGGACGTGTTTAGCGATTGTTCCTTTTAATGTTGTATACCAGTTTTCTTTTGCATCATTTACTTTTTCGCCTCTTGGTAGATCTTTCACTGTACCATACGTTAAACGCAACGTAGAGTTAGCATCAGGATAATATTTTCCTTCAGGATTGCTTTTTCTAACACCGTCAACGAACAAGCGATAGGCTTTTTGATATTTGTCTTCTAATACAGCTAGCTCATCACTTTTTGCACGGTATTGCTCCATAATTGCTACAGAAAGTTTCAATAGTGGATCTTTAGCAATTGTTGTGCTTGATGGATTAGCTAAGAACGCTTCAATTTTTGCTTGATTTACAAAAACGCTAGTTTCAAACGCTTCGTTCACGAATTTTTGAAAATCTCCTTTATATTCTTTTTGGATTTGAGCAATATAAGGTGCGATTGCATAACCTTCAGATTTTGTAGCATACAATTCTAGTTGTTTCGCTAACATTTCTTTTTCTAATGCTTCATTTTGTCCCTCGTAAATATCATTCACATAGGCGATAAAATCTTCGCGCATTTCATTTCTCTTCTTGTCATCTCCTGCAGCATAAGCTTCTAATCCTCCTGATAAACGGTAAGGTGTAGCAGCTAAAGCAGACGTACGCAATAAAGTCATCAAGTAATTATCATGACGAGCTTTTGTATTCGTAGCTTGATAAAATGCATTGATATCAGCAATTACGTTACCGTATTTTACTTTATTTTCTTTTTTATCTGCCCAATTCTGGAACTCTTTTTCTGCCTTTGTTTTTGTAGCTACTGTTTGGTGTTGATTTAATGCATCAATCATCCCTTGTCTGTTTTTCCAATAGTTCGCAACACCTGCATATTTAGAAGCATAGTTCAAACGCACAGCGTCATCTTGTCCCATGTGTTTTTTCATTACATCCATACCCAATCTTGATCCTTCAACCCAAGCTGGATAAGCATATTTAATATTTTGTTCTACTCCTTGTGCAGGCATCCAACGGTTTGTTCTACCAGGGTATCCTAAGATCATAGAGAAGTCTCCTTCTTTGATTCCCGCAATTGAAACAGGTAAAACGTGTTTTGGTTTCATTGGAACGTTTGTTGCAGCATACTCTGCAGGGTTTCCATTTGCATCTGTATACACGCGGAACATAGAGAAATCTCCTGTATGACGTGGCCATTCCCAGTTGTCTGTATCTCCACCGAATTTACCAATGCTGTTTGGAGGTGTACCTACTAAACGAACGTCATTAAAATCTTCATATACGAAGTAGTAGAATTCATTTCCTTGAAAGAAAGACTTAACCGATACGGTATATTTTCCATTTCCGTCGTTTTCTTTTTGAATTTTAGCGATCTCTTGGTTGATTGCTTTTTCTCTATCTTCTTCAGACATTTTATCATTCACAACGCTTAAGATGCGTTTTGTTACATCATCCATGCGAACAAAGAAACGCACAGACAATCCTTTTGCTGGTCTTTCTGCTGCTTTGTCTTTTGCCCAAAACCCATTGGTTAAAATATCATCTTCTGGTGTAGATAAGTTTGCAATCTTATCGTATCCACAGTGGTGGTTAGTTAAAACTAATCCTTGGTCTGAGATTATTTCTGCTGTACATCCCCCATCAAACTGAACGATCGCATCTTTCAGTGAGTGATTGTTGATACTGTAAATTTCTTCAGCTGTAAGCTGTAATCCCATTTTTTCCATATCGCGTTGGTTCAAACGCTCAAGGAACATTAAAAACCACATTCCCTCGTCAGCCTTTAACTTAATAGGCGCAACCAGTAAAAAAGCGGTCAGTAATAGAACGATTTTTTTCATAATTATATTAGTATGTTACTTAGTTTGCGAAGATAGTTTTAATAAACAAAATAATTAATCCTTATCCTCAATTTTATTGTTATTTATCTTGGTTTGTGTACTTTTCTCTTCATTTTCTTTGGGATCATCGAAACCATATCGATCTTTCAATTCGTCTATAACCGATTTATTCCACAATTTAATTCCGGTCATATAGGCCGTTCTTGCAATCAAAAACGCAGCTACTGGCGAAGTGATAAACAAGAAAAAAACAATGGCAAAAACTTTGGTGGTGATAGAAAATTCGGAAAAGTGAATCGCTGCTGCCCCTAGAATACAACCAATACCCAGCGTTGCAGCTTTAATGGTAATGGATAGTCGCGTATAAAAATCGGGCATTCGAAAAATACCGATGGAGGCAATTAGGATAAAAATAGCTCCTAATGTACTCAATATCATAATAAGTATATCAGTCATCTCTTTCTCTTTTATCTAGGTAAAACGAAAAGGCTACTGTACTCAAGAAGGCGATCAACGCCATGATCACAGCAACATCTAAAAATATTGGATTATTGGCGATCAAACTAAATAGTCCAATAAATCCAACGCCCACGGTAATCAGCAAATCAATAGCTACGACGCGATCAACTACTGCTGGTCCTTTTAAAAATCGAATAAAGATTAAAATTAAGGACAAACAGATAATGGGCATTACCACATATATCAAATAAGTTTCTACTGTCATCGTAAAATAGCTAAGAGTTTCTTTTCCGTTCGTTCTTTCATGCGTTGAATGAATTTATCTTTATCTTTTAGGTACATGGTATGGATAAAAATATGGCTTTTATCATCGGCAATATCGATAACCATTGTTCCTGGTGTTAGGGCAATAATATTGGCTAACATAGTAATTTCAAAATCTGTTTTAGCGTCGATTTCATATTTAATAATTCCCGGTGTGGTGTGATAATTTGGTGTAACCACATCTACGGCCACTTGTAGGTTGGCTTGTAACATATCAATGAAAAAATAAAAGATAAACACGATAATTTTCGGTACGCGATAAAAGTATTCTTTGTCGGCTTTATTTGAAGACGTTTTGGTCAACATCCAGAGGATAAAGAAACCTGCCACTCCTCCAAAAAAGAAGTTGGCATAATTTAATTGTCCTGTTAGGGCCACCCAAACAAACGTCAACAATATATTGAGTAAAAAGTATTTTAACATGCTTTCGTTATTTTATCCCTTGTAAAACTGATTCTATATATATCGAAGGGTTCATCATCTCGTGTGCAACACGTTCAGAAACTTCGAAAATTAAAGGAGCATTAAACCCAATAAACAAAGATACTGCTGCTAAGGCTGCAACAGGTAAGATCAGGGCCACTTTTCCTGAACTTACAAAGGGTGCAAAGTGGTCAATTTCTTCACTATTGGGCTTCGGTAAGTCTTTCCAAAATACTTCGGACCAAATGCGAGCAACGATAAACAACGTGATAAAACTCGCAAAGATCAACGTTCCCAGTAAAACATATTGTTCTAATCGAAACGCTTCTTGAAAGAGCATAATTTTGGGCCAAAATCCCGATAAAGGAGGAATCCCCACCAAAGAGAAGAGAATAACGGCAAATAGAATTGACAATTTAGGATAATCTTTATACAATCCTCCTAAGCGGTTAATATCTTGTGTTTCCCTAATTTTTTGGATTAATCCACTCATCATAAACAAATTACTCTTTACGATCACATCGTGAATCAAATAAAAGATCACCCCTACAAATGCTAATTCGGTATACAACCCAAAACCAGCGATCAAGTATCCAATATGACAGACGATAAAGTAGGACAGGATACGGCGAATATTTCGTTTATTAATAGCCCCTAGTGCTCCACTAATCATAGTTAGAATGGCAATCACTACAAACACCCCTAACATGAAATCATCAGGTTGGAAGACAATCGTAAATACCCGAAACATGGAGTACACCCCCATCTTAGTCAATAGTCCACCAAAAATAGCTCCAATAGCCGAAGGTGGTGTATGATAAGAAGAAGGTAACCAAAAATACATGGGAAATACAGCCGATTTGATTCCGAATCCGACGAAGAACAATAAAGCTGTCACGGTTACTAGCCCGCGATTTTCAACAATAGCTACTTGATGAGCGAGGTCGGCAATATTCAAACTTCCCGTAATTCCATATAGTATTCCGATAGCTGTTAGAAAAATCGTCGAGGCTAACATATTCATCGTTACGTATTTTACAGCAGATTCCATCTGTCTTTTCTTTCCTCCTAGCGTAAGCAAAACAAAGGAAGAGATAATTACCACTTCAAACCACACGTATAAGTTGAAGATATCTCCCGTTAAAAACGCACCGAGTAATCCCATAATAAGGAAGTGAAAGATGATAAAGTATCCGTATTTTATGCGGCTGATATTAATGGCAGACGTGGAATAGATTCCGACCGCCAAAGCAACAGTAGCAGTAAGTAAAACCATCACTGCACTTAGCGTATCGGCGACGAAGGTTATTCCGAATGGAGCTTTCCAGTTTCCGAGTTGTAAGGTAATTGCGCTGTGTTCCCAAGTAACGGTAAACAACCGCCAGCAGAGGAGAAACGCAATGCTATTCCCAACGATGCTTATTATTTTTTGAATTTTTACGTTTTTCCAAAAAATCAACAAGACAACTGCTGTAAACATATGAGCAAATATGGGCGCTAATATGAAGTTTGAAATCATATATCTAAATCTTGAATATTAAGGGAATCTAAATCATCTGTTCCTGTTGTACTGTACACTTTATTGAGTAAAACAATGGCAAAAGCGGTCAAACCAAAACTGATCACAATGGCCGTTAAGATTAGTGCTTGTGGTACTGGATCGGCATACGCATCAAAAAATTGGGTATGCTCTTCATCGATGATGGGGGCTTTTCCTTTGGTTAGCTCACCCATTAAAAAAATAAGGATATTTGCTCCGTTTCCTAGCATCATCAATCCCAAGAGCAATTTCACCATGCTTCTTCGAAACATGAGATAAATGCCTGCAGAATACAATATCCCTACTAAAACTACTAGTAATAATTCCATCTATGGTTTCTTTAGTAATTAAACATTTTCTGCGATTGTAAAGAGGATAGTCAACACCACACCAATTACAACCAAATACACACCTATATCGAAAAAGAGAGCTGTTCCCACCGCACCGATAACGGCTACTGATTCAGCAAACCAGACTCCTGTCATTACAGGTAATCCTACAAAAACAGGAATTAATGCGCTGATAATCGAAAGCGACAGTCCTATTCCAATCAAACGCATAGGTGAGAATTGGAACAACGCCAAGGTTTGTTTTGTACTATAGGCGAAAGAGTGTAAAACAAAGGCAATAGAAGCGATTAATCCGCCTACAAAACCACCACCTGAAAGATAATGTCCTCTTAATAACACAAACAAAGAGAACAGAATCAGCAAGGGCAATAAGTAATTCGTCGCCGTTCGCAAAATCGTAGAATCTAATACTTGATTCTTATTCGGAGATTTCTTCATCTTTTGTTCTGTATTTTAATAGACCATACACCCCTAATGCCGCAATGGACAGTACAATAGTCTCAATTAATGTATCAAATCCTCTAAAATCAACAAGGATTACGTTTACGACGTTTTTCCCTTTAGCCAATACATAGGCATTTTCTGCATAGTATCGACTAATTTCTTTATCAGCAGGCGATACTAAGGCTTGCAGAGTAATCAACGATATTAATGCTCCAAATGCAATAGAGACCATGGCATCTCTAACTTGAATTCTGCGATTACTCAATTTCAAGAAACCAGGTAACTTAAACAGAACCAAAACAAATAGAACAACAGTTAGTGTATCAATGGCAAATTGCGTCATGGCTAAATCGGGAGCTCCGTAAAAAACGAAGATCAAACAGATACAATAGCCAACAACACCAGTTGCAGCAATAGCAGATAAACGAGAAGGTGTATTAATAGCAAAAAAGATAGCCGCAACGGTAATTAAAAACACGACCAATTCGTATACCCTAAATTCCGATAAATCTTCTGTATTAACACGCAGTGGCACATCAGCAAACAGCTTATACCCGACTAATCCAATAAAGAAAACGATAATGACCATCAAGTACAAGCGCAAGTATCCACTTTGGAATAAGCGCGTATAGGAATAGGCAAAAAGTCTGAATTTCTCTATGGTATAGCCAAAAATATGTTGAGGCGAAAGATTGCAAAAACGCGACATAACATCTAGCGAATTTTGATACCCTTTAAAGCCAAAATACAGCGCTGTACCCAATGCGATAGTTGCTCCACTTAACGCCACAATTTCGTTAAAACCATGCCATAAAGCTAATTCCATAGCTATGGGTTTCCCTCCAATTGCACGAGCTACTGACCCGAGGATCTCTACATTGACAAATTGAGGTAATACACCAAAGACCAAACTCAATCCTGCTAGTATCACAGGAGGCATCCACATCTGTATAGACGGTTTGGGTACGTCTTGACAAGCTTCTTTCACTTTGCCAAAGAAAGGTTTAATTCCCACAAGAAAACCCGAAGCCGTTAAGAACACATTCGTCAATACTGCAGCACCAGTAAAGGCTAGAGCCCAAGGATCAATGGGATAAGTATACGTCGCGTCATAGATGATCTCTTTTCCGATAAAGCCAAAAGTCAGTGGAATTCCCGCGCTCGATAAGGCAGCGATCAAAGCTGCTCCAGCAAGTGCTGGCATTGTTTTGCGCAATCCTCCCAATTGATTGATATCACGTGTATGGGTTTGATGATCTACAGTTCCAGTTACTAAGAAAAGCGTTGCTTTGTATAAAGCGTGTACTAAAATAAAGATCGCAGCGGCATAAATTGCTTTTTCCGATCCTACTCCAAGTAAAAAAACGATCATCCCAAGTGCTGAAATAGTCGTATACGCCAAGATCCCTTTCATGTCCTTACGGAAAACGGAGTGAATCGCCCCAAATAGCATGGTTATCCCCCCTATTAACTGCAATGTAGTATTCCAATACACATGATCCCCTAAAATGGGCGTAAAACGCGCTAAAAGATAAATTCCTGCTTTTACCATTGTTGCTGAATGCAGGTAAGCTGAAACAGGTGTTGGAGCTTTCATTGCACCAGGTAACCAAAAATGAAAAGGAAATTGAGCTGATTTTGTAAAAGCTCCCATGAATAAGAAGAACAATAAAATGCCATAAGAGCCATGTTCTTTCAAGAATTGCGATTGGGTCAATAATTCGTGAATCGAATAATTCCCAGCAATACTACCTACTACTGCGGCAAAAGAAAGTAAAAAAAAACCTCCTAGCCCTGTAATTCCAAGTGCCCAAAGTGCGCTTTTACGAGAATCTTCATCTTCGTTATTGAATCCAATCAGGAAAAAGGAAGTAATACTGGTCAATTCCCAAAAAACGAATAAGGCAATTAAGTTATCTGACAATACAACCCCCAACATGGCGGCCATAAAAAGCCCGAGATACGAAAAAAAACGATGAATATAGACATGTCCTTTTAGATAATAAGACGCATACCAATAGACCAATGTTCCAATTCCAGTAATCAATAAGGCGAACAACAAAGCTAATCCATCGAGCTTGAAGTCAAAAGCAATACCCAAAGAGGGTACCCATTCGTTTCTAAACATCAATACTTCCTTTCCAGACTTTATTTGTGGTATAAAGGATAGGAAATAAATAAAAAGACCGAACGGTAGTAAAGTTAATAATCCTGTAAACTTAGAACGTCCTAAACCCTTCAGGAAAAGTGTACTAAAAGCTAGTACAAAAGTGAGTAAAATAATTAATAGCATAAATGAGCTTTATTTCTCTTTTTCCGAATATTTCTACTGAGGGTAAATATATAAAAAAATCAAAAAAAAACTAGAAAAAGCCAAAGAACGTGTCTTCTTTTAACAAAACTATAACCATTTATAACCTGATAATTCAATAAAAAAAGCGAGATTTTTCAATCTCGCTTTAGGGCTTAGTTATTTAACATTTGCCACAATCTATCTTTTAATTCTTGAAGACCTTGATTTGCCACTGCCGATATAAACATATACGGTACACCTTCTAGGGATTGATCTAATTCTTCTTTCATTTCTACTTTTAATTCCTCATCCAACATATCGGATTTGGTAATCACCAAAAGGCGATCTTTATCGAGCATTTCGGGATTGTATCTTCTCAACTCATCCAACAAAATCTCATATTCTTTTTGGATATCATCTGCATCTGCAGGCACCATAAAAAGAAGGGTTGAGTTTCGCTCAATGTGACGCAAGAAATAGTGTCCTAATCCTTTTCCTTCTGCAGCTCCTTCAATAATCCCGGGAATATCAGCTATTACGAACGATTTAAAATCGCGGTAGGCCACGATCCCTAAATTGGGTTTTAACGTGGTAAACGGATAATCTGCAATTTTTGGTTTAGCCGAAGTCAAAACGGATAACAAGGTTGATTTTCCTGCATTAGGAAATCCTACTAATCCTACATCTGCTAATACTTTTAGCTCTAGGATAATGTCTAGTTCTTCTCCTGGCATTCCAGGTTGAGCATAACGAGGCGTTTGATTAGTAGAAGTTCTAAAGTGCCAGTTTCCTAGACCTCCTTTACCCCCTTTACCTAAAATGCGCTTTTCGTTGTGTGCAGTAATTTCAAAGAGAACTTCTCCAGTTTCTTTGTCTTTGACTACTGTACCCAAAGGTACTTCGATAACTTTATCTTCTCCATCTGAACCTGTACTTCTTGAACTTCCTCCATCACCTCCATGTCCTGCCTTAATATGGCGCATGAATTTCAAATGGTACAATGTCCATAACCCTTCGTTTCCGACAATATAGACATGACCTCCTCGTCCACCATCTCCACCGTCAGGACCTCCTTTTTCAATAAATTTTTCTCGGTGCAAATGCGTAGAACCTCTTCCACCTTTTCCTGAGGCTACATAAATTTTTACGTAGTCTACAAAATTCCCTTCAGTCATCTTTTATTTTATTACCTTCTCGTTGTATTTGTCTTTCGTATGCAAAAGATCGATTAGATCAAGCGGTCAATTACCGTGCTTAATCTTGTTGTAATTTCTTCAACACTTCCAATTCCATCTACTGAGTTATAACAGTTCTTAGCTGTATAATAATCAATTAATGGCGCTGTTTTTTCGTTGTATTCTTCATAACGTCCTCTGATGATTTTTTCATCCTGATCATCTGCTCTACCGCTTGTTTTTCCGCGCTCTAGGATACGTTGTACCAATACATCATCATTAGCTTCTAATCCAATTGTCCCTACAAAGCGAATATTTTTTTCTTTCAATAAAGCTTCTAAAGCTTCTGCTTGTTGAATGGTACGTGGAAAACCATCGAATAAAAAACCTGCTTTATCCATGTTTTTCTCTACCTCATCTGCAAGCATATCAATTGTAATAGAATCTGGGACCAATTCTGCTCTATCCATAAAAACCTTGGCCTGTCTACCTAATTCTGTTCCGTTCTTTAAGTTATAACGAAATACATCTCCAGTAGAAATATGAGTTAAATTGTATTTTCCTTTTAGAAATTCTGCCTGTGTACCTTTACCTGCACCAGGTTTTCCAAATAAAACTATTGCAATCATGCTACTATACTTTATTTATGCTGTTATTGTTTATTATTCTTTTATCTGATAAATAGCTGGAATATTTCTTCCGTGCTTGTCATAATCCATACCGTACCCTACGATAAATTTATTTTCAATTTCAAAAGCGACATAGTCCAATTTAATGTCTTTAGTATACGCTTCTGGCTTTAAACACAAGGTACAGATTTTCAATTCTTTTGGGCGTTGTTGCTCGAAAAGCTTCTTCAAAGCAACCAAAGTATTCCCCGTATCTACGATGTCTTCAATGATAATCACACGGCGATCTGTTACATCAATATCCAGTCCCAATAACTGATTCACTTGATTGGTCGATTGAGTTCCGATATACGAAGCCATCTTGACAAAACTCATTTCACACTCTCCTTTATAGTGTTTCACTAAATCGGAAACAACCATAAAAGATCCATTCAAAACACCAATAAAAACGGGTGTTTCTCCATTCATGTCACGCAAGATATCACTTGCAATCTCTTTGAGTCTCTCTTGAATTTGTTTTTCAGAAATGAAAGGAACAAAAGTCTTGTCTAAAACTTGGATTTCCATAAACAATTGAATTGATAATTTGCAAATATACAAAAAAGATACACCATATTTGTATTCCTTACGTAATGAATTCCAAACATTTTGATGCTTTATAGTTTCAATATATTGTAAACTGTAAACAAAAAAAACGTAGCGCTTTCTACAAACGCTACGTCTAAAACAAACTAATTCAATCTAACTCTAAAACCAAAGCTAATAAGTTTTATTGTTAAGATTACTTTTTATACACCAGATCAAGGGCATATATTATTTTTTAATACAATATACCTTAATTATATTGTCTCAAATATAAGTTAATTTTTTAACTAACCAAGATTTATTTTAAGTTTTTTTTCACACTCTTGTTTTTCTGGTAAAAGAGATTCTACCCTCATATACCATAAAAAGTGTAATAGAAATCTATTTTTATTACTATCCTCCTATTAAATGCATCCCTTAGCCTCCCCTCTGTCTACAATTCTTTCCTTTTTTGCTTTGGCATTTTTTTTCTAGGGTTTATATGTTCACCATTTGAATTAGTATATCTTTGCACAAACACAATTACAACAACACAATGAATTATTATTCAACTGATTTTCGCTTGGGAATATTAGGTGGTGGACAACTAGGTAAAATGCTTTTGTATGATACCCGCAAATTTGACATTGCTACTTTTATCTTGGATCCAAGTAAAGAAGCGCCTGCACAATATGGTGCGCACCAATTTTTTCAAGGCGATTTAATGGACTATGAAACGGTTTATCGCTTTGGAAAAAAAGTAGATGTATTGACCATTGAAATCGAAGGAGTTAATTTAGAAGCTTTAGAGCAACTACAACAAGAGGGAATAAAAGTTTTCCCTGCTCCTGAAACCCTGCGCTTGATTCAACATAAAGGAAAACAAAAAGATTTCTATTCCACACATGAAATTCCTACTGCACCTTATACGCGCTTTAACACAAAAGCAGAGTTACAAGTGGCTATTAGTCAAAATCTAATTGCCCTTCCCTTTGTTTGGAAATCGGCGCAATTTGGTTATGATGGTAATGGAGTAAAGGTAGTTCGTTCAGCTGATGATGTAATTGCATTAGCAGAGGGCGAGTGTATTGCTGAAACGATGATTCCCTTCAAAAATGAACTAGCGGTTATTGTCGCTCGTTCTGCTTCTGGAGAAATCAAAACATTTCCCGTCGTAGAGATGGAATTTCACCCAGAGGCAAATCAAGTAGAATACGTAATTTGTCCTGCGCGTATTGATGAAAAAGTAGCAGACAAGGCAAGAGCAATTGCACTAAGCGTTTCTGAGAAATTTAATCACGTTGGCTTGTTAGCCGTTGAGATGTTCCTAACTCAAGACGATGAAATCCTTGTAAATGAAGTAGCTCCACGTCCTCATAATTCGGGTCACTACTCTATTGAAGCAAGTTATACTTCTCAGTTTGAACAACATATTCGCGCTATTTTAGATTTACCTTTAGGTAATACTGATAGTAAGGTAGCGGGTGTCATGGTAAATTTAGTAGGTGCTGAAGGACATACAGGTCAAGTGTATTACGAAGGCATGAATGAAATCTTAGCCATTGCTGGTGTTACGCCTCATATTTATGGAAAACAAGAAACTAGACCTTTCCGTAAAATGGGACATGTGACCATTGTGAATAGCGATATGGATAAAGCGAGAGCAATTGCCCAACAAGTAAAAGAAACCATCAAAGTAATCAGTCAATAAATTATGAAAATAGCTGTAGTAATGGGTAGTATCTCTGATATGCCTATCATGCAAGATGCAATCGATATTATTAAAGAATTTGGCGTTGAAGTAGAAGTTGATATTGTTTCGGCTCATCGCACACCTGAAAAATTAGTAGATTTTTCTTCTCATGCTCATAACAGAGGCATTCAAGTGATTATTGCTGGAGCAGGAGGAGCGGCACACTTACCTGGTATGGTTGCTTCCATGTCTCCACTTCCCGTTATTGGAGTACCCGTAAAGTCGAGCAATTCAATTGATGGATGGGATAGTGTGCTCTCTATTTTACAAATGCCGGGTGGAGTACCCGTTGCAACTGTTGCCTTAAATGGAGGAAAAAATGCAGGTTTATTGGCTTTGCAAATTTTGGGAAGTCAAAACCAAGATGTTCAAAACAAAATGATTGCTTATAAAAACGGATTGAAAGAAGCTGTATTACAAGCAGCAGCAAACTTAAAAAAATAAGTCACCTCAACGATAAAGTAAACCAGTAGTTTTCACTGCTGGTTTTTTTTATGTCTTTTTTTCGCTGAATCCTTTAAACGGTTTAATCCTACAGGTTTGAAACAATCGATCCCATAGCGTGGTATAAAAACCAAAATTTGTTTGAGGTTCTAGGTGATGTCTATTGTGAAAACTCGCTGTTCCCAACCAACTCACCCATCCCGTATTCCCTAAACGCGCTACTTTATTAAAATGTCCAATCGTTCCCCAAACCACGTTAACGACTAAATATATTCCCACTGCTAGATAGTGAAACGGATATACATAAAGTACTGCTAGTAGCATCACACCAAATCCAAGAGCCTCAAAAGGGCTCAATACAAAAAGACTCAAAGCATTCACCCCTATGTGTTCATGATGTTTTTGATGGATAAAGCGATATAACGGTTGGACATGCGCAAGCTTGTGAAAACAGTACATTAGAAAATCAATGATCAGAATCAACACCAACACTTGACCGGATATAATCCCTACTCCTTGTGCAGTAAAATCAACGGTTAAATATCCCTCCCTCCAAACAAAAGCACCAAATACAAAAACCACAACGTTGCAAATCCAGGTTGAACCCACCGCCCAGATATCGGCCTGTACGATAGGTTGATAATCATTTACACAGACGCTGTTCTTTTGCATACGATGCCAAATCACATACAGTAGCAAGGAACACATAATCAGGACCAAATTAAGCACCATCGCCCACCCTGTGATGGCAATGTATCCTTGGTTCAGTATTTGCTCAGTTTGACTCATCAGATCATTTCTTTACACAAAAAAGTCCTCGCTAAACAACAAGGACTTTTCTACGGTTATTTTATTTTTTTTGCTTCAATATACTGGCTTACAGTTTTGATTTCTTGTTCCTTTTTCTTTGGATAAATCAAAAGGATATCCTCTTTATCAACGACAATATAATCATTTAATCCATCTATTACGACGCGCTTTCCTTTATCTGATCGCACGATGTTATTAGTTGCATTATTAAAGTATACCTCTGCATTGACTACAGCATTATCAGAAATGTCCTTTGGCAGCTTTTCGTATAACGATCCCCAAGTACCCAAATCATTCCAATCAAAGGTAGCAGGCAAAACGTACACGTTATTTGCTTTTTCCATCACCGCATAATCAATGGATATATTATCCGCTTTGGAGTAGTTTTCGTCTATAAACGCTTTTTCTTTATCCGTATTAAACAAATCATAACCTGTATCGAAAAGCTCCGTCATTTCAGGTTGAAAATTAGAAAAAGCATCTAGGATTGCATTAACACTCCATACGAATATTCCAGAATTCCACAAGAAATGCCTACTTTGAATAAACTTTCTCGCGGTGACATAATCTGGTTTTTCTCTAAACTGTACTACTTTCTTAATTGGTCTTGAGTCGAGTTTATTGAATTCGATATACCCATATCCCGTATTGGGAAAAGTAGGTAGAATTCCCAAAGTCATCAAAACTTGATCTCTTTCACATACGTCAAACGTACGCTGTAAATTCGATACGAATTGAAGTTCATCCTCAATCCAATGGTCACTAGGTGCAACAACCATTACTGCATTAGGATTGAGTTTTTTTATCTTCATAGCTGCGTACAAAATACAGGGTGCTGTATTACGCATAGCAGGTTCTAGTATTATATTAGCAGACGCTACAGCCGGTAATTGTTCTTGAACGATTGTTTTATAATTCTCATGCGTTAAGATCAAAATATTTTCTTTTGGAATTAACTGAGACAATCGCATAAACGTTTTCTGGATCAAGGTTTCACCTGATCCCAACATATCGTGGAACTGTTTGGGGAACTCCGGAGTACTTACTGGCCAAAAACGCGAACCAACTCCTCCCGCCATTACAACAGCATAATAATTCGAATTCATACTATTCTTCTTATTGTTTTACAACATAATGTGTCATCATTTCAACTTCGGCATTTGCTTTAAAAACAAACAATCGCCCTGTTGCTACTTCTAAACACTCAAATCTTTTTACACGTAAAGGACCGCGTTTGAACACTTTACCATTATGCGTTTTGAAATGACTTCCCAAGGGGATTTCATACACAAAACACTGGTTACTGCCCTTCTCTACTGTATCGTACAGGCGCATAGCAATAGACAAGCGTTCGTCTGTATCACTACTCGCCGAGGGATTCCTAAAATGATTGGCTAATAAAGGTAACAATCGATCTGGAAAAACCTCTGGTCGTAGAAAAGGCAACATAAGCAAGCGAAAGGTTTGCTTCCACTCGACTCCATGTGGTTTTATTGTTCCGCCATACTTCTGAAAAGCTACTAAATGCGCAATCTCGTGAATCAATGTCATCAAAAACCGATAGGGATTGAGGTTAGAATTGATCGTAATCAAGTGTTTGCCATCCAATCCTTTGGTATAATCTCCGTGTCTTGTGACCCTTTCATTGACAATTTTCAAGTGAATGTGGTAGTGTTTGATTAATTCAAAAGCCGCCTCTAAAGCTTGTTCTGGTAAATAGGGTTTGAGTATCGTAATCAATCTATTTGTTTTTTAAGGGGTAGTACTTGATGCTTGAAGTACTTTACCATTAAAATATTTATTCCCTGTAAGTGCAAAATCACTGATGTATTCACCAATTTCTTCTGGCATCAAAGGTGCTTGATAGCCTGGAAAGGCTTCTTCTAACATTTCAGTTTGAACCGCTCCTAAAGCAATGACATTAAAAGCAATTCCCTTCTCTTTATATTCTTCCGCTAGGAGCTCACTCAAGATAATAACAGCCCCTTTACTGGAACTATAAGCGGCTAATCCACCAAATTTCATAGTGCCTTGCACGCCCCCCATGCTACTGATAGTCACTACATGGCTATTCACCATAAAATACGGGATACACAACTGAACTAAACGAGCCAATCCAAATACGTTTACTTTATAAACCCATTCAAATTCCTCTTGTGTGATTTCCTCAAAGGGTTTATTTACTAAGGCACCTGCATTGTTGATTAAAATATCAACATGCCCCCATTGCGTAGCAACATACGCTACTACTTGTTGTAAATCCGCCTCTACTGTAAGGTCTTTTTCCAAACAAGTTACATTGGGTAGCGCGGCTAATTCAGTCGATTTTTTTCGGGAAACGGCTAAAATCTTATGCCCTCTGCTAGCGAGTATTTTCACTGTTTCTAATCCAATACCACGGCTTGTTCCCGTAACAATAATATGTTTCATCTTTAGTTTTTCAATCTAATTTCACCAGAAGGTAAGTTAATCAATTTTTCTACCACAGGAACAAATTTTGTTGTAAGTTCTGTCATAAAAGGCACATTCATTAGATGCGCTTCGTCCTTGACGTGATGGTAATAGGTAAAGTTCTCAAAATCGGAAGAACTAAACGTCTGACTTGGTATTTTATAGGCTAAATAAAAGGGATAATTATCTGAGCGCATAAACAATTGCATTTTTTCTGCCTCTTCAAATCTTCCCGCTAAATTTTCACCTGCTATTTCGTTAATCTTATCAGCTAAATTGCTTTGGTCATAACCCGTAATAAAGGTAGTATACTCTCGTGTCATTGGCACACCTAACATTTCAAAATTAAGCATGAGTACAACATTTGCATCTTCTTTTTTTAGGCGACTCGCTAAATGCTCTGATCCGAAAAGTCCCAATTCTTCAGCAGTAAAAAAGCACACCAATACGGTGCGTTTCACCTCTTTCTTTGCGAGGTTTCTCGCCAATTCAAGTAAAATACTTACCCCAGAAGCATTGTCATTTGCTCCATTGGCAATAGAGTCACCTGCTACGGGTTCTTGAATACCAATATGATCATAATGAGCACCGAGCACAACAATTTCATGCTTCAATTGAGGGTCTTTTCCTGGAATTACTCCCACAACATTCCACGTATTTTTCAACTTGATCAATTCATCTTCATAGCGCTCGTAATACGGTTCTATTCCATACGCCTCCAACTCCTTAGTCAAATAAGCAGCTGCTTTGATATTCCCCTCTTTTCCTGAGTCTCTCCCTAGCAATTCATCCGACGCTAAATAATTTAGTGTCTTGCTTATATTCAAAGCAGATACTTGATCTTGTTGCGCTTCAGGTATACTCGATGTCGCGGTACAAGAAGCAACTAAAATTGCTCCTAAAAAACCTAAATATTTCACTTTTAACATGCTTCAAAAATACAAAATACACTTCTTATTTTACAGCATTTTTGCATTAGTTTGTATTAAAAAACAAAAAAAAGCTTGCAAATTGCAAGCTTTTTCATTTTATTCTCGACGAATTGACTAGGCCAGCATAGTAACTGGATTCTCAATATAACTTTTCAGTGTTTGTAAGAATTGTGCTCCGGTAGCACCATCTACTGTTCTATGGTCACAAGCCAATGTAACAGTCATTGTGTTTCCAACTACAATCTGTCCATTTTTTACTACTGGTTTTTCAACAATAGCCCCTACAGATAAAATCGCAGAGTTTGGTTGATTGATAATGGATGTAAAAGACTGAATACCAAACATTCCAAGGTTAGAAACTGTAAATGTGCTTCCGTCCATTTCAGCAGGTGTCAGTTTTTTTGTTTTAGCCTTACCAGCCAATTCTTTTACTTTAGCTCCAATGTGTGTTAAAGACATTTGATCTGTAAAAGGCAATACTGGTACAACTAATCCATCTTCTACGGCTACAGCTACGCCCACGTTAATGTGGTTGTTGAAAATCGTTGCATTATCTGTCCATTGTGTATTCACTTGTGGGTGTTTACGCAAGGCCATTGCACAAGCTTTCACTACCATATCGTTGAAAGACACTTTTGTATCAGGCATTTCATTGATCAACTTACGAGAAGTCATGGCATTATCCATATCGATCTCGATCGTCAGGTAATAGTGAGGGGCTGTAAATTTAGATTCCGCTAAACGACGTGCAATTGTTTTGCGCATTTGCGAGTTTTTCACTTCTTCGAAGCTTACTTCTCCAGCAGGAACAAATGGTTTTACTTCTGGTGCCGTTGCCGTTGCTTGGGCAACTGGAGCAGCTGTTTGTACAGGCGCTTGCGCAGTAGTTGGCACAAAGTTTTCAACGTCGCGTTTAATAATACGTCCGTTTTCTCCAGTTCCTTTTACTTGTGCAAGGTTAATTCCTTTCTCTTCTGCTATTTTTTTAGCTAAAGGAGAAACGAATACACGTCCTCCATTTTGTGATTCCACAGCCGTTGTTGCAACTGCTACTGCTGTAGCAGCTTCCGTTGTTTTTGGTGTTTCAGTAGGAATTGCTGTTTCTGTTGAAGTTGTAACAACTCCACCATTTTTAGCTCCTTCTACCAAGGCTGTAACGTCAGTTCCTGCAGGTCCTAAGATAGCTAAAACACTATCGATAGGCGCTGATTCACCTTCTTGAATTCCTACGTATAAAAGTGTCCCCGCTTCAAAAGCTTCAAATTCCATTGTCGCTTTATCCGTTTCGATTTCTGCTAAGATATCGCCTTCTTCTACTTTATCTCCAACTTTTTTAATCCAGCTTGCCACCGTACCTTCCGTCATGGTATCACTCAAACGAGGCATTGTAATCACTTTTACTCCAGCAGGAATAGCTGCTGGCGCTGGTGTAGTCGTATTGTCAACTGCTTTTGGCGCTTCTGTTTCCACTGCTTTTTCAGCAGCTGGAGCCGATCCACCTCCAATTAATGCAGTGATATCTTCACCTTCTTTTCCAATAATAGCAAGAAGCGAGTCAACTGGAGCAGCTTCTCCTTCTTGTAATCCAATGTATAACAATGTACCTTCATAAAAAGATTCAAATTCCATTGTTGCTTTGTCTGTTTCAATCTCAGCAAGGATGTCACCTTCTGAAATCTTATCTCCAACTTTCTTTAACCAAGCCGCAACAACACCTTCTGTCATGGTGTCGCTTAAGCGAGGCATTGTAATTACTTCTGCCATATTATTTTATTATAATCTATGAGGTAAAAAAGGGTAATTTTCTTGTTCGTACACGACGTCGTACATCACATTAAGATCTGGGAATGGAGATTCTTCTGCGAACTTCTCACATTCTGATACGAGATCTTTTACACGTTGATCCATTGCTTCAATTTCACTTTCTGTTGCGTAACCATTTGCTTTGATCACATCTAACACTTGTGTAATTGGGTCAATTTTTTTGTACTCTTCTACCTCTTCTTTTGTACGATAGTGTTGTGCATCAGACATTGAGTGACCTCTATATCTGTATGTTTTCATCTCTAATAAAGTAGGTCCATCACCACGACGCGCTCTTTCGATCGCTTCGTACATCGCTTCTGCTACTTTTACAGGATTCATTCCGTCTACTGGTCCACTAGGCATTTCATATCCCAATCCCAATTTCCAGATTTCAGAGTGATTAGCTGTACGCTCAACAGAGGTCCCCATTGCATATCCATTATTTTCAATAATAAATACTACAGGTAACTTCCAGTTCATTGCCATATTGAAAGTCTCATGCAATGATCCTTGACGTGCAGCACCGTCTCCAAAGTAACACATCGTTACTGCTTTTCTATCAAAATATTTATCTCCGAATGCCAATCCAGCTCCTAGAGGAATTTGTCCACCTACAATACCATGTCCTCCATAGAAATTGTGTTCTTTAGAAAAGATGTGCATTGAACCCCCCAAACCTTGAGATGTCCCTGTACCTTTTCCTAATAACTCCGCCATAATTCTTCGTGGATCAACACCCAGTCCAATTGGTTGTACGTGATTTCTGTATGCTGTAATCATTTTGTCTTTTGACAAATCCATTGCGTGTAAAGCTCCAGCCAAAACCGCTTCTTGCCCATTATATAAATGTAAGAATCCTCTTACTTTTTGTTGAATATATAAAGCTGCAAGCTTGTCTTCAAACTTTCTCCAAAATAGCATGTCTTCATACCACTTTAGATAAACTTCTTTTGTAATTTCTTTCATATGACTTTACTTTTCATGAGTAGAAAACCTACTCTAAATACAGACTTTGCTAAATACCCACCATACTGTGGATAGGCAAAAATAGCACATCTACTTTAGATTGAAAAATTTATTTGAAGTATTTTAAATTACGGCAACTATTCTTTATTTTTTTTAAGAAAATATTTAATTATCCTTGAACATCGCCTCTTAACAATACTATTAATTTAGTCCATCAACTTCAGGTTAGACCAATTATTCACAGTAGATTCGAACTTTTAATAACAAAGATGTATCAGGAGTAAAATCTGTGCTCTTTTTTCGAATTTTCTTCTTTATCTCTCCTTTTTCGCACCGTTTCTTTCTTCTGTTGTAATACTTAAAAAAATTAAGCCCTTCTGGAGATTTTCTCGTCAAAGGGCTCAATTCACGCTTAAAATAAAATATAAATTAGGTAATTACTTCGGTATAGCTATTTCCAAAGCGGTCGGTTACCATAATGGTAATATTTTTCGCTTGGTCTGATGGACAAAATAAAAACATATGGTCTGTTAATCCTGGCTCTACCCATTTTCGCTTCACTGGGAGCTTAGGTCCTTGATGTAGCTGAATACTCAAAGGATCCTTCGCTCTTACTTGGACTAATGCTCCTTTTTCCACACCGTCTTCTAGCCAAATGGCTTTCCATTCTTCATCCCAATTCCAGATATTTACACTCCAATTGGCAGGAAAATCTGGATGTTCTCCTTTTTTGTAAACTCTAAACTGAGTTTCTTTGGAAAGTCCTGTTCCTTTATAGTACCAGCTGAGTTCTTTTCCGTTCACTTCATATACGCCATAACCACTTGGTGTACCATCTTGACAAATCGGACCACTCCACCAAGCACCACAAACCGTACCATGACAGTGTTCATATAGATTATCAGTTAGGACAACATTCTCGTTGAAGTGAGTATGTCCTGACATTAAATGCGCGTGATAAGGTTCTAATAATTTGTATAAATACTTGCGATTACTCACCATGGCACCGAGTGATTTCTCCTCAGGATAACGTTCAAAATGCCTAGTAAAAGAAGGGATATGTTGAAACACCACTACGGTTGTCCCATGTGGAACAACAGCTAAATCTTGCTCCAACCACGCCAACTGATTTTCGGTAATATAACCGATATACTCTTTCTCTTTACCGATAAAAAACACATCATTAAGCACAACATAGTGAACAAGTCCACGGTTAAATGAATAATACTGTGGTCCATAAAGCTCCGTAAAGGTCGTAGCGGATTTTTCATCACTGCGCTGTTCTAAGTCTGCATCGTGATTGCCAAACACTTGAAAGAAAGGAATTGTCGTTTGTTGAACAGCTTGATTGTATTTGGCTGATAATTGATGTTGATCCCAAATTAAATCTCCACACCCTACGCCAAACACGTGAGGACTATTCAATTGTTTGATTGTAGCTAGTGTATCGGGTACTGTTTCATTCAATAGCTGTTCTGCTTCTTCTTCTTTTTGAATTTGAGGATCGGCCCATACAATAAAATGGTGCTTGTGGTCAGACTCTTTTACAGGCTCGAGCACAAAATCATGCCTACTGGAATTTTGGTGTTTGTTTATTTTTTGGAAAAACAAGGCCGAACCATTGGTTTGTTGTTCGATGACATATCCTGCTGGAATCGATATAAACACAAACCGGGATTGAAAGGCACTTTGAAAGCTGTAACTTCCAGTGGCATCTGTTTGAACTACTTGATATCCGTCTGACACTACAACATGAGACAATCCCTTACCACGGCTTGTGACTCTTCCCGTGACACCTACACTTTTAAGTTCATCAGTACTTTCTCCTGCCACTGATGATGTAGCTAAGACTCCTGCAGTAGTTTGTTGGAAGGGAAGTATAGAAGCGGCTCCAGCTGTTAGTGCTACATTTTTTATAAAATTTCGTCTTGAATTCATGATCTACCGTTTAATTTTGCCACCAAATTTTTACATTAATATCATCTCCACCCATCTTTTGTACTTGTAGCTGATAATTCGTTTTATTTTTCGTGCGAATATCTAAAGGATATGGAAAACGCGAAGGCATTATACCGTTGTTCATCATGGCCTTAGTTTGAGGTAACTTTGGCAAACCTGTTCGCTTGTATTCAAACCACTGCTGGTAATCATTCATATACAGTGCATAGTACTTTTGCATCATAATTCGCGCTAAAGTCCCATCGTATTCCGTTGCAGGATTAGTAAAATAATCAATTGGAACGTCAATTTCGTGAAATTTCATTGCAGCTTCTACCCCGTGTTTATAGTACTCTTCTGCTCCTGTCAAATATCCTTTTTGCGCCAATTCAGCTTGTAGAAATAAAATCTCTGCATAGGTCAAAATAGGTGTCTTGGTTGGGTTAGCTGCCATCGTATTATTCAATGTAGAAGCCTCATAATCAAATTGACCATCCGATCCTTCAAACGCACTTGGAATTCCTTTATATCCGATACTTACTCTCTTTTCGCCTTCCATTCTCGTGGCTTGTGTTGCAAAAACAGGCAGACGTGGATCCTTAAATTCATTCAAATTATCAATAAAAAAACCCGCCATTTTTCTACTTAACGTAAAGTCTTGAATACGACTCCAAGGAGATACATTTGGCGTTACCCCTGTAATGACAAATGTAGCCTCTTCTTCCACCTTCGAAATAATAGGATATTTGACTGGGTCATTTAACATAGCGACCATTTTAGGATAGGCCTCTTTATTGGTTTTATTGGATATGCGCAACAACAAACGCAAGTGTAAACTATTGGTGAATTTTTGCCATTTTGTCAAATCATTGTTGAATAAAATATCTTGATAGTACACCATCCCTCTTTTAGCATCATACAGCGTATTGGCGCGTTCTAAATCGGCTAAAAGGCTGTCATATATTTTTTCTTGCTCATCAAAAGCGGGATAAATTAACCCCTCTCCTCCTTTACCTGCATCAAAATACGGCACATCACCGAATAAATCCACGAGATTTGAAGCCATCCACACGCGCAAGGTTATTCCTATGGCTTCGTAATTGCTATCTTTAATGCGAACAGACGCTTGTTCGATATCTTTTGCCGTTTTCATCCAACGGTAATAGGTGTTCCATGGAGCTGCCCCAATATTATCCGTTAAATTATAGTGTTGAATCCCATAAGAGGTTTGCGGAAAAGTTACAATATCCTGCATTAACTCACTATTGTGTGACCAACTGCGATACATATTACTTGTAGCTACTTCGTAAATTAAAGGATTCAATAAAGTTCCCGGGCTAATTTCTTGTAGTCGGTTGGGATCAGTATTCGTCTCTTCAAAATTAGTAGTACAACTGGTAAACTGTAGGGTAAAGCAAGCTAAGAAACCCAAGTACAGTAAGAATATTAGTTTATCTTTTCGCATGATTAAAATTCTAATTTAAGGTTAAACCCGTAAGTAGCAGGTGAGGGTAATTGCCCCATCTCAACTCCAGGCATCATCGACCCCCCATTCAAGGCTGCCGTTTCTGGGTCAAAGATTGGGAAGCTCGTTAAGGTAGCTAGGTTTCGTCCAAACACAGACACAGACAATCGCGTCATTTTTAGCTTATCCAATACTTTTTTAGGAAAGTTGTATTCAATACTCACATCGCGTACTTTCAAATAAGACGCATCAAAACTGTTGGATTCCAAATTAGCTCTTCGGTAATATTCGCCATAATAATCGGCAGGGTTGACCTTGGTCGTATTGGGAGAGAATGTACCATCACCATTGCGCACTACCCCATCACCAATGATAAAACCTTCTTCACGACCGTATAGGGTATGTCCTAACTTTCCTTGTTCAGACATTTTGTGGTGAGTTTGCGAATATACTTTTCCACCATACGAACCATCTAAAGTAAAGCTCAACGTAACGTTTTTATACTTAAACGTATTCACCCAACCAGCAGTCCAATCGGCATAAGCACTACCGATATACTCAATTTCTTTGGATTGTTCAGGCAGCCCTTTATCGGTATAAATAATTTGTCCTTCATCATTTCGCACAAATTTATACCCATACAAATCTCCAGTTGTTCCTCCTACTTTACCAATAATCTGAGCGGTTCCAGATTCGGCTAACACTTGTTGATCTCCTCCTTCTAAATCTGGAGAAAGCGATAGAATTTTATTGTCGTTTTTCGCCCAGTTCAACGTGGTATTCCAAGAAAAAGAGTTGGTTTTGATTGGCGTTGCATGTAAGACAACTTCAATACCTCGATTTCGAACAGTTCCAGCATTCACATGGGCTTTAGAATATCCTGTCACCAAATTAAGGGGTACAGTAATTAATTGATTCTTTGTTTTCGTTTCATATACCGTTACATCAAAGCCCAATCGGTTTTTAAACATTTTGTGTTCATATCCGATTTCAAAACTCTTAGTTGCTTCTGGCTTTAGGTCAATATTGTGTAACGTTGTTGGCGCAGTAGCTGAACTCGGAAATTCGCTATTTTCATAGTATAATTTTGTTTTGTAGGGTGAAGTACCATTTCCTACATCTGCATAGGAAAAACGCAGCTTTGAATAGTCAATAGTGCTTGGTAAAACGAAGATATCGCTCAAGACTAGACTCGCATTTAGCGATGCGTACATGAAGGACCAGTTGGCTGCAGGTAAACTACTCGACCAATCATTTCTCACTGTTCCATCTAAGAACACCATATTTTTATACCCCACAGAAGCCATTCCATAGAGCGAGTTAACTTTTAGATTCTCGTCTGCTATTTTTGTACTGGGCTTATCTTTTCCATTGGCAATCATATACACCCCTGGTGTGACCAATCCTTTGACCCAACTCGCATTACTATGCCACTTGGAATCGCGCATATTTCCTCCTACAGATAAACCATAAGTAAAGACATCGCCTTTATCCTCTGTATAGCTCAATAAGAAATCTGTATTTATTTCGGTAAAATTAATTTGTTGCGTTTTAAAATACCCCTCGCCAAACTTCGTCGTATTAAAAGGTCGACGTTCTTCTCGTTTATCTGCTCGCGAATTAATTGCCCCTCTCAACATTAACTTTAGTTTAGGTGCTAGATCAATATCAGTAGATAAACTTCCTACCATGGTATTTGCATTTACCGCATTGGTCGTTTCGTAGGCTATCAAATAAGGGTTTTCGATATAAGAACTAAAAGGGTGAATTTGTTCCAATTGATTTTTGTCTTTCTTCCAAATAGGTCTGTACCACTCTAGGTCGACATTAGGATTTTGGAAGATCATAAAATAACCGATGGTATGGTTACCGTATCCAGTTCCAGGTAAATTATCACTACTTCTATTGCTGTAGCTAACTGTTGAGTTTACGGTTACGCCTTTTGCAATTTCGTATTTTGCTTTTGTAGCAAGCGTCGTGCGATCAAATCCCGTATTAGGCATAATCCATTCGTTATTGGAGTGGGTAATTGTCGCGCGAATACTCCCTTTATCATTTCCTCCTGAAAGGCCTAAGGTATTCGTGGTGGTCATACCCGTTCTCCAGAAATCCTTGATGTTGTTTTTATACGGTCTCCACAGTGTTCGTTCAGCTCCTTGTGTCTCTGTAGTGGGATCGTACTGAAAATACGATTGTCCCTCAAATTTAGGTCCAAATGCACTACTGGTACTCCCCGTATTAGACCCATCGGCTGATACCCCATAGGAATAAAAAGGATCCCCTGCTTTATTAAAACTCTTTCCTGTTCCTTGTCCATATTGGTACTGATAATCGGGCCAATGCTGGATAACATCAAAGCTGATATTAGAGTTGATACTAATTCCCAATCCTTTATTCTTTTTACTACCAGATTTAGTAGTAATCATCAACACGCCATTTCCTGCTCGAGATCCGTATAAAGCTGCTGCTCCAGGTCCTTTTAATACGGTTATACTCTCGATATCATCCGGATTAAGATCTGCGATTCCATTTCCATAATCAACTGGAGCATCATCGCCAATATAAGCTGTTTCTGCTCCATTGGACCATAAATCACCTCCAACAATCACACCATCCACAACAATTAAGGCACCATTTGCACCTAAATTAACCGAACGATCTCCTCTCAATTTAATCTGCGTGGAGTTCATTGGTCCTGAATTAGAAGACAACATCGTCATCCCCGCTACTTTTCCCTTCAATTCATCAGACCAGTTATTGGAACGCGCGTGATTGAGCTCTTCCCCATTAAGGGTTTGCTGTGAATATCCTAATTGTTTCTCCTCTCTTTTAATCCCCAAAGCCGTCACGACTACTTCGTTCAGCACACTGGTAGATTCTTTTAATTGTACCGTCAAAAAGGTAAGATCACCCACGGTTATTGTTTGCGTTTCGAAACCCAAAAAGGATATTTCCAAAACTGTCGTTTTCAACTGCTCATACGATATACTAAACTCTCCATCTAAATTGGACTGCACCGCTTTTCCAGTAGTCGTATTGCGGATCACCGCACCAGGCAAAGCGATATTTTGTTGATCTACAACTTTTCCTCGAATGGTGTTTTGTTGATTATCCGACGCAGTAAGCGTATGCCCTTGTACCTTATTTTCATTTGCATACAACGTAGCAGTAGAAGAGAATAGCAGGGTGCTAAGTAAAAAAATGAGGCTTCTTGTATTGCGCTGATTTTTTTTCATACTAAGGTTGAGTAATTAATTAATTTTATGCAGACAAAACAAATCAATTCTTCTCGCAAGCACAATAAAACACAATTAAGCTATGGTTAACTGATGTAAACTTTTAGTTATGAAATTCGATGCCTATAACTGACTACGATATGCTCTTAAAGAAAGAATCAACCAGGGGAATTAATTATCAAAATCACCTTAAAACGACTACAAATCAGCCTATAAAAACACCTTACTTGTAACTAAAGAATAAAAAACACAGCAATCCTCTGTTCATTTGGAAGCAGAAGAATATAACAGTAAGCTAACAAATCACATAAACAAGCTTCTGTAGTAAGATAACATCAAGAAATGGTTAATTTCTACAGGGAACAAAAGCGCTTCGGAAGGGATAGATACAAAAAAAAGCCTCGTACTTTCGTACGAGGCTTTTCACTATATAACGCTAATTAAGCATCTCCTTTGGGACCAAAATTAATGGGTGGCATCATTGGATTACTAGTTGATTCATAATCCTTAATTTCTCCATTTGACTGTTCAAACCTAGCGATATTATCCTCTAGTGCTTGTAAAAGTCGTTTTGCATGTTGTGGAGTTAAGATAATTCTCGACTTCACTCTTGCTTTTGGTACACCTGGCATAATGTTCACAAAATCGACAACAAATTCAGTGTTTGAATGATTGATTATTGCCAGATTTGAATACGTTCCTTCTGCCGTTACTTCATCCAATTCAATGTTGAAGTTATTTTGTTCTTCAGCCATGTCTTAGAAATTTAATTCTTGTTCTTGAGTTAAGAGATCGCCATTTTCGTTAGAAGAAACAAGGATACTTTCATACTCACGCATACCTGTACCTGCAGGGATTCTATGTCCAACAATTACGTTTTCTTTTAATCCCATTAGGGTGTCAATCTTACCAGCAACTGCTGCTTCGTTTAACACTTTTGTTGTTTCCTGGAACGATGCTGCAGAGATAAACGACTTCGTTTGTAACGAAGCTCTTGTAATACCTTGTAGAATTGGTGTACCAGTAGCTGGCATAACATCTCTAGAGATTACTACGTTTTTATCCTCGCGTTTTAGCAATGAGTTCTCATCGCGTAGTTCACGCATAGAAACAATTTGTCCTTCTTTCAAGTTCTCAGATTCACCTGCATCCACCACTACTTTCATTCCGAATAAACGGTCGTTTTCAACGATGAAATCACTTGTGTGAACCAATTGATCTTCTAAGAATAGCGTATCTCCTGGATCTTGAATTTGAACTTTACGCATCATTTGTCTAATAACAACCTCAAAGTGTTTGTCATTAATTTTCACCCCTTGTAAACGGTAAACTTCTTGAATCTCGTTTACTAAGTACTGCTGTACAGCAGATGGTCCTTGGATACGTAAAATATCGTCTGGTGTAATTGCTCCATCAGACAAGGGTAAACCAGCTCTAACGAAGTCATTCTCTTGAACTAAGATTTGGTTTGAAAGTTTAACTAAATACTTTCTAACATCACCTGTTCTTGATTCAACCACGATCTCTCTGTTACCTCTCTTCACTTTACCGAAAGATACAACCCCATCAATTTCAGAAACTACAGCTGGATTCGACGGATTACGTGCTTCTAAAAGCTCTGTAATACGAGGTAAACCTCCTGTAATATCCCCTGCTTTTGAGGTATGACGAGGAATCTTAACTAAAACTTTACCTGCTTTAATTTTCTCTCCATCATTTACCATTAAGTGAGAACCTACTGGTAAGTTGTATGAACGAATTAACTCACCATCTTTACCGTAAATTAATAAAGTAGGAATTAATTTTTTGTTTCTTGATTCGCTAATAACCTTTTCTTGGAAACCTGTTTGCTCATCGATTTCAACCATGAACGTTTGTCCTTGTTCGATATCTTCATAAGCAACCTTACCAGTGAATTCAGAAACGATTACACCGTTATAAGGGTCCCACTTACAGATCGTAGCTCCTTCTTCCACAACATCGCCATCATTTACATAGATCGTAGATCCATAAGGGATATTGTTTGTTGTTAACAAGATTCCAGTATTTGGATCGTACAATTTCACCTCTGTAGAACGAGAGATTACGATGTTGATTTTCTTACCTTCATTATCTTCACCTTCAACTGTTCTAAGCTCTTCGATCTCTAAACGACCTTTAAACTTAGCGTTGATAGTAGAAACTTCAGAAATATTTCCTGCAGTACCCCCTACGTGGAACGTTCTCAACGTTAACTGTGTACCAGGCTCCCCAATTGATTGAGCAGCAACAACACCCACAGCTTCCCCTTTTTGAACCATTCTTGCTGTAGCAAGGTTACGTCCGTAACATTTTGAACAGATACCTACTTTAGCCTCACATGTCAATGGTGAACGAACTTCAACCGATTCGATAGGAGAAGCGTTGATTGCTTTAGCGATAGCTTCAGTGATTTCCTCACCAGCACCAACAATTACTTCAGAGTTTAATGGGTTGATTACGTTGTTTAACGCAACACGTCCTAATACTCTTTCTCCTAATGTTTCGATAACTTCTTCGTTTTTCTTTAATGGCATTACATCAATACCTCTTAAAGTACCACAGTCTACAGAGTTAACAATAACATCTTGTGCAACGTCATGCAAACGACGAGTTAAATATCCAGCATCCGCTGTTTTTAACGCCGTATCCGCAAGACCTTTACGAGCACCGTGGGTAGAAATGAAATACTCTAAAATCGATAGACCTTCCTTAAAGTTAGAAAGAATCGGGTTTTCAATAATTTCACCACCACCTGCAGTTGATTTTTTCGGCTTAGCCATCAAACCACGCATACCTGTTAACTGACGAATCTGCTCTTTAGAACCCCTCGCTCCAGAATCCAACATCATGTATACTGAGTTAAATCCTTGTTTATCTTCGCGAATATTCTTCATTGCCAACTCGGTTAACATCGCGTTTGTTGAAGTCCAAACGTCAATTACCTGGTTGTAACGCTCGTTATTTGTGATAAGCCCCATATTATAGTTCATCGTAATGTGATCTACTTGTTGGTTTGCTTCATCAATCAAATCTTGTTTTTTCTCTGGAACGATAATATCACCCAAACTGAATGACAATCCTCCGCGGAAAGCGTATCCATACCCCATTCCTTTGATATCATCTAAGAATGCAGCTGTTGTAGGTACGTCAGTAGTAGCTAAAATACCACCGATAATATCACGTAGTGATTTTTTAGTCAATACCTCATTGATGTATCCTGCTTTTTCAGGTACTACCTCGTTAAACAAGATACGTCCAGCAGTTGTTTCAATGATTCTATAGGCTAACTCACCTTTTTCATTGTAATCTTTTGCACGAACTTTCACACCAGCATTCAAATCAAGTTTCCCTTCATTGATCGCAATGTGTACTTCCTCTACAGAGTAGAATGTCAATCCTTCTCCTTTTACAATTTCTTCTGGTGTAGACTTACGCAACTTGGTCATATAGTAAAGACCAAGTACCATGTCTTGAGAAGGTACGGTAATCGGTGCACCATTCGCTGGGTTCAAGATATTGTGCGAAGCCAACATTAACAATTGAGCTTCTAAGATAGCCTCTGGCCCTAATGGCAAGTGAACTGCCATCTGGTCACCATCGAAATCCGCGTTAAACGCCGTACACACTAATGGGTGTAGCTGAATCGCTTTACCTTCAATCAATTTTGGTTGGAAGGCCTGAATACCTAAACGGTGTAACGTAGGGGCACGGTTCAGTAATACTGGGTGTCCTTTAATTACATTTTCCAAGATATCCCAAACCACAGGTTCTCTTTTATCTATAATTTTCTTCGCAGATTTAACTGTTTTTACAATTCCTCTTTCGATCAATTTACGGATCACAAACGGTTTGTAAAGCTCAGCTGCCATATCTTTTGGCAATCCACATTCGTATAATTTCAATTCAGGTCCAACGACAATTACCGAACGAGCAGAATAATCCACACGTTTACCTAATAAGTTTTGACGGAAACGTCCTTGTTTACCTTTTAATGAATCAGAAAGTGATTTCAACGGACGGTTAGACTCTGTCTTAACAGCAGAAGATTTTCTAGTGTTATCGAAAAGTGAATCCACCGCTTCTTGAAGCATACGTTTTTCGTTACGCAAAATTACCTCTGGAGCTTTGATCTCCATTAATCGTTTTAAACGATTATTACGGATAATTACACGACGATACAAGTCATTCAAATCTGACGTTGCAAAACGACCACCATCTAATGGCACTAATGGACGCAATTCAGGTGGAATTACTGGAATCACTTTTAAGATCATCCACTCAGGTTTATTCTCGCGATTCTCATTTGATTCACGGAAAGCCTCAACCACTTGAAGGCGTTTTAATGCTTCTGTTTTTCTTTGTTTTGATGTTTCGTTATTAGCAGCATGACGCAAAGTATAAGACAATTGGTCTAAATCTGTTGTTGCTAATAAATCCATAATACATTCAGCCCCCATTTTAGCGATGAATTTATTTGGATCTGTATCATCTAAGAATTGATTTTCCATTGGAAGAGAATCTGCAATATTCAAATACTCTTCTTCTGTTAAGAAATCTAAGCGATTTAATGCATCACCCTCGGCATTTTTAGCAATACCTGGTTGAATTACTACATATCGCTCGTAGTAAATAATCATGTCAAGCTTCTTTGAAGGAAGCCCTAAGATGTAACCAATTTTATTAGGTAAAGAACGGAAATACCAAATATGTGCAATAGGCACGACTAAATTGATATGCCCAACTCTATCTCTACGTACTTTCTTTTCAGTAACTTCAACACCACAACGGTCACAAACGATTCCTTTGTAGCGAATTCTTTTATACTTACCACAAGCACACTCGTAATCTTTTACAGGACCAAAAATACGCTCGCAGAATAAACCGTCACGTTCAGGTTTATGCGTACGATAGTTAATTGTTTCTGGCTTTAAAACTTCCCCTCTTGATTCTGCAAGAATCGATTCAGGTGAAGCCAAACCAATTGAGATTTTATTAAACCTTTTTACGGTATTTTTCTCTTTATTTCTATTCATGGTAAACTTACTTGTTAAAGTGTATGATAAAGAGTAAGCAGCAGAAACTGCTTACTCTAAAATCTATAGTTTATTCTTCTAATCTGATGTCTAATCCAAGACCTTTTAATTCATGCATTAATACATTGAATGATTCAGGTAATCCTGGTTCTGGCATAGTTTCACCTTTAACGATTGCTTCGTAAGTTTTCGCTCTACCAATAACGTCATCCGATTTTACCGTCAAAATCTCACGTAATGTACTTGATGCTCCGTATGCTTCTAGAGCCCAAACCTCCATCTCTCCAAAACGCTGACCTCCGAATTGAGCTTTACCTCCTAACGGTTGTTGCGTAATTAATGAGTATGGTCCGATTGAACGCGCGTGCATCTTATCATCAACCATGTGTCCTAATTTCAACATGTAAATAACCCCTACTGTTGCTCTTTGGTGGAAACGCTCTCCAGTTCCTCCATCGTACAAATAAGTATGTCCAAATCTTGGAATACCTGCCTCATCTGTAAGCGCATTGATTTGATCTAATTCCGCACCGTCAAAAATTGGAGTAGCATATTTTTTACCCAATTTTTGTCCAGCCCATCCTAAAACAGTTTCATAGATCTGACCAATGTTCATACGAGAAGGTACCCCTAGCGGGTTTAACACGATATCAACTGGTGTACCGTCTTCTAAGAATGGCATGTCTTCATCGCGAACGATTCTAGCCACAATACCTTTGTTACCGTGACGTCCAGCCATCTTATCCCCAACTTTTAACTTACGTTTCTTAGCGATATATACTTTTGCAAGCTTTAAGATTCCAGATGGTAATTCATCCCCAACGGTAATCATAAATTTCTCTCTACGCAACGCACCTTGTAAATCGTTTAATTTGATTTTGTAGTTGTGGATCAAATCAGTAATCATACTGTTTGTTTCCTCATCTACTGTCCATTGTCCTTTTGTTAAGTGAGCAAAATCATCAACAGCATGAAGCATTTTTTGAGTAAATTTCTTTCCTTTTGGCAAGATTTCCTCTCCTAAATCATTCAATACTCCTTGTGATGTTTTACCATTCACGATGAAGAACAATTTCTCTACTAAACGATCTTTCAACTCATTAAACTTCACTTCGAATCTTGTTTCTAGTAAAGCTAAATCGTCTTTATCTTTTGAACGTTTACGTTTGTCTTTTACTGCTCTTGCAAATAATTTTTTATCTAATACAACTCCTCTTAATGAAGGGGAAGCTTTTAACGATGCATCTTTAACATCTCCAGCTTTATCACCGAAGATTGCGCGTAATAACTTCTCTTCAGGTGTTGGATCAGATTCACCTTTCGGTGTAATTTTACCAATAAGGATATCACCAGGTTTCACTTCAGCACCGATGCGGATCATACCGTTCTCATCCAAGTCTTTTGTTGCTTCCTCACTTACGTTCGGGATATCATTAGTCAACTCTTCGTTTCCTAATTTTGTATCTCTCACTTCTAGTGTGTAGTCATCAATATGGATAGAGGTAAAGATATCTTCACGCACTACTTTTTCTGAAATTACGATAGCATCCTCGAAGTTGTACCCTTTCCATGGCATAAATGCCACTTGTAAGTTACGTCCAAGAGCTAACTCTCCTTTTTGTGTGGCATATCCCTCACATAATACTTGTCCTCTTGTTACTCTATCCCCTTTGCGAACAATTGGTTTCAAGTTGATACAAGTACTTTGGTTGGTTTTTCTAAATTTAATTAGATTATATGCTTTTTCGTCTGGATCAAAGCTAATTAAACGCTCTTCATCCGTACGATCATATTTAATAATAATTTTCTGAGCGTCTACATACTCAACAACTCCTTCACCTTCAGCATTAATTAAAACACGTGAATCTGAAGCTACTTGTCTCTCTAAACCTGTACCTACGATTGGAGAATCCGCACGTAATAAAGGCACAGCCTGACGCATCATGTTCGATCCCATCAACGCACGGTTCGCATCATCGTGCTCTAAGAATGGAATCAATGACGCTGAAATCGAAGCGATCTGGTTCGGAGAAACGTCAGTATAGTGTAAATCTTTAGGTTCAACCACTGGGAAATCCCCTTCTTCTTTTACAACTACACGTTCTTCTGTAATGTTTCCTTCGTTATCCATTGGAACGTTCGCTTGTGCGATTAACATTCCTTCTTCTTCTTCAGCACTTAAATATACAGGTGCATTTACGATATCCACTTTTCCTTCCACTACTGGACGGTAAGGGGTTTCGATGAATCCCATATTATTCACTTTTGCATACACCGCAAGAGATGAAATCAAACCAATGTTTGGTCCCTCTGGCGTTTCAATTGGACATAAACGTCCGTAGTGTGTATAGTGAACGTCACGTACCTCGAATCCTGCTCTTTCTCTAGATAAACCTCCAGGTCCTAAAGCGGATAAACGACGTTTGTGTGTAATCTCTGCTAATGGATTCGTTTGGTCCATAAACTGAGACAGCTGGTTTGTTCCGAAAAATGAATTAATAACTGAAGATAAGGTCTTCGCGTTAATTAAGTCGATTGGAGTAAACACTTCGTTATCACGTACGTTCATACGCTCGCGAATTGTTCTAGCCATACGCGCTAAACCAACACCAAATTGAGCAGATAATTGTTCACCTACTGTACGTACACGACGGTTTGATAAGTGGTCAATATCATCAATCTCAGCTTTTGAGTTAATCAATTCAATCAAGTATTTAACAATCGTGATAATATCCTCTTTTGTTAATACCTGTTTGTCAATTGGGGTATCAAGATTAAGTTTTTTATTCATTCTGTAACGACCTACCTCACCTAGATTGTAACGTTGATCGGAGAAGAATAATTTATCAATAATACCACGTGCAGTTTCCTCATCAGGCGGTTCTGCATTACGCAACTGACGGTAGATGTGCTCTACAGCCTCTTTTTCAGAGTTTGTAGGGTCCTTCTGTAATGTATTATGAATGATGGCATAATCTGCCTGATTATTGTCTTCTTTATGTAGGAGGATATTCTTAACGTTCGCCTCAATGATTTCTTCGACATTATCTTTATCTAGGACTGTATCACGGTCTAAGATAATCTCATTTCGTTCAATTGAAACTACTTCTCCTGTATCTTCATCTACGAAGTCCTCATGCCATGTATTTAACACACGTGCAGCAAGACGACGACCGATGTATTTTTTTAACCCTGTTTTTGATACTTTTACCTCTTCAGCTAAGTCGAAAATCTCTAGGATATCCTTGTCTCTTTCGAATCCAATAGCACGGAATAAGGTAGTAACAGGTAATTTTTTCTTTCTATCAATATAGGCGTACATCACGCTATTGATATCAGTAGCAAACTCAATCCATGACCCCTTGAAAGGAATAACTCGCGCCGAATACAATTTAGTACCGTTAGCGTGGAAAGACTGTCCAAAGAACACACCAGGTGAACGGTGTAATTGAGACACTACCACACGCTCAGCTCCATTGATTACGAATGTACCGCTAGGCGTCATATACGGTATTGTTCCTAAATACACATCTTGAACGATCGTTTCAAAATCCTCGTGTTCAGGATCAGTACAGTACAGTTTTAAACGCGCTTTTAACGGAACGCTATACGTTAGTCCTCTATCAATACATTCTTCAATTGAATAGCGAGGAGGATCAACAAAGTAATCAAGAAACTCCAATACAAACTGATTTCTCGTATCAGTGATCGGGAAGTTCTCCATGAAGGTATTATATAAACCTTCATTACCTCTTTCTTCTGATTTCGTTTCTAACTGAAAGAAATCCTTAAAAGACTTAACCTGGATATCCAAAAAGTCTGGATATGCAGGAATATTCTTTGTAGAGGCAAAATTTAATCTTTCATTCTGATTTGTGATCATCAATGGACAATAAATTTTGTTTATAATGTTTAATAGGATTTACGCACAAATCACTTTATACGCAAAATGGTTTAGGCCTTTGGGATTGCTCCCAAGACCTAAACCTAAAATATTTTGGTTAAAAAGCTTATTTAAGCTCAACAACAGCTCCAGCTTCTTCCAATGCTTTTTTAAGACCTTCAGCCTCATCTTTAGAAACACCTTCTTTGATGTTTGCAGGAACTGAATCAACGATATCTTTAGCTTCTTTAAGACCTAAACCAGTTAATTCTTTAACTGCTTTAACTACTGCTAATTTAGAAGCACCAGCTTCTTTTAATACTACAGTGAATTCAGTTTGCTCTTCAGCAGCTCCAGCGTCTCCACCAGCAGCTACAACTACAGCAGCAGCTGCAGGCTCAATTCCGTATTCATCTTTTAATATAGTTGCTAATTCGTTAACTTCTTTAACTGTTAAGTTAACTAATTGTTCTGCGAATTGTTTCAAATCTGCCATTTTTTCTATCCTTTAAATGATTTGTAAAAATATAATTTATTAATGTGCGTTCGTTTATGGAACATTCAAACACAAGAATCTTTTTTTATTCTTCGTCTTTGAATTGATTTTGTAGAGCTGAGATAACTCTTTGAGCAGGTGATTGTAGTAATCCGATGATTTCTCCAATAACTTCCTCTTTAGATTTAATAGCTACTAACGCGTCTAATTGGTTATCGCCAATGTAAACTTCTTCGTTAATATAAGCTCCTTTTAATGCAGGTTTATCGCTTTTCTTTCTAAAGTCTTTGATGATTTTAGCCGGTCCGTTAGCAACGTCCGAAATAAAGATAGCGCTGTTTCCTTTTAAAACTGAAGCTAAATCCTCATAATTTCTCTCAGAAGCTTCCATTGCTTTAGCAAGCAACGTATTCTTAACTACTTCTACTTTGATTCCCGCTTTGTTACAAGCTCTTCTCAAGTTCGTAGTAACCTCTGCATTTAATCCTGAAATATCAGCAATATAAAAGATATTAGCATCTGCTAATTGACCTTTTATTTCTTCTATCGCTACTGCTTTTTGTTCTCTAGTCATACGTAAAAATTTTTTCTACCAATTATACTGCTTTAGGATCTAAAGCAATAGCAGGGCTCATAGTACTAGATATATGAATAGACTTAACATACGTACCTTTAGCTGCTGTTGGTTTTAATTTGATTAATGTTTGAATCAATTCAGCTGCGTTTTCTTGAATCATATCAGCACTAAACGATACTTTTCCAATACCTGCGTGAACGATTCCCGTTTTATCAACTTTAAAATCGATTTTACCAGCTTTCACTTCTTGAACTGCTTTCGCTACGTCCATAGTTACAGTACCAGTTTTAGGGTTTGGCATTAATCCTCTAGGACCTAAAATACGTCCTAATGGTCCTAATTTACCCATAACAGCAGGCATTGTGATGATTACATCAACATCTGTCCAACCGTCTTTGATTTTTTGTAGGTACTCATCTAATCCAACATAGTCTGCTCCTGCAGCTGTAGCTTCAGCTTCTTTATCCGGAGTAACTAATGCTAATACTCTAACATCTTTTCCAGTTCCGTGTGGTAAAGTAACTACCCCACGCACCATTTGATTTGCTTTACGTGGATCTACACCCAAACGCACAGCGATATCAACAGATTCGTCAAATTTTGCAGAAGCAACTTCTTTAATTAAAGCAGATCCTTCTTTCAAAGAATAAAATCTACCTTTTTCAATTTTAGCAGCAGCTTCCTTTTGCTTTTTTGTTAATTTTGCCATTTCTTTTTTCTTTTACAATTAAAAAGGAGCTGTTCCTGTTACTGATATACCCATAGATCTTGCAGTACCCGCGATCATTGACATCGCTGATTCAACAGTAAATGCGTTTAAATCCGGCATTTTGTCCTCTGCGATAGCACGAACTTGTTCCCAAGTTACGCTAGCTACTTTTTTTCTATTAGGCTCTCCAGATCCAGATTTTGCTTTTGCAGCCTCTAATAATTGAACAGCAGCAGGTGGCGTTTTAACAACAAACTCGAAAGATTTGTCTTTGTACACAGTAATTTGTACTGGTAAAACTTTACCGGGTTTATCTTGTGTTCTAGCATTAAATTGCTTACAGAACTCCATGATATTAACTCCAGCAGCCCCCAAAGCAGGTCCAACCGGTGGCGAAGGATTCGCAGCACCTCCCTTAACTTGTAGTTTAACTACTTTACTAATTTCTTTTGCCATTTCTAAAAAAATTTAGCACATCTCTTTTGGAAGCAAAGATGCGTCTATGTAACATTATATTTTTTCTACTTGTGTAAAGCTTAATTCCAAAGGTGTCTTTCTTCCAAAAATCTTCACCATTACCTCTAACTTACGCTTATCTTCATTAATGTTCTCGATGGTTGCATCGAAACCTTTAAACGGTCCATCAGTTACTTTTACTGATTCACCAACTTCATATGGAATTGCACCTGAATCAACTTTAACAGCTAATTCATCGACTTTTCCTAACATGCGATTAACCTCTGATTCTCTTAAAGGCACAGGATCACCTCCTCTTGTTTCTCCAAGAAAACCAATAACTCCAGTTATTGATTTAATAGCATGCGGAACCTCTCCTGTCAAGTTAGCCTCAATCATCACATAGCCTGGAAAGTAAACGCGTTCGGTTGTTTTCTTCTTACCGTTCTTGTCTTCAGATACCACTTTTTCAGTTGGCACTAAAACTTGTGAAAGATAATCTGACAATCCTAAACGAGAAATCTCAGTTTCGATATAATTCTTCACTTTGTTCTCTTGTCCACTTACCGCACGAACCACATACCATTTTTTGACATTTGTATCAGCCATAATATTTTTCTCCTTATGATCTTATCCAATTATAAAACTTACCTAATAGGTCTCCAAACAAACTATCTACTCCCCAAGTAGCAAGTGACAACACAATTGCGAAGATCGCAATAACGATTGTGTATTTTTGCACTTCAGCCCAAGGTGACCAAGTTACATTTGACTTAAGTTCTGTAAAAGCTTCTGATATGTAATTAAATACCTTTGCCATGTTCTATTGTTTTTGCACGGGTGGAGGGATTCGAACCCCCATCAACGGTTTTGGAGACCGCTATTCTACCCTTGAACTACACCCGTTTGTTATAAAAGTCAGCGGTTTCCCGCTGACTTTAAAATGTATTTAAACTAAATAATTAGTCGATAATTTCAGTTACCTGACCAGCACCTACTGTTCTACCACCTTCACGGATAGCGAAACGTAAACCTACTGATAAAGCGATTGGGCTTAACAACTCAACAGTGATCGTTAAGTTATCCCCAGGCATAACCATCTCAGTTCCTTCTGGTAATTGGATTGTTCCAGTTACGTCAGTTGTACGAACGTAGAATTGAGGACGGTAGTTGTTGTGGAATGGAGTGTGACGTCCACCTTCTTCTTTTTTCAAGATATAAACCTCAGCTTTGAATTTAGCGTGTGGTTTTACTGAACCTGGCTTACAAATAACCATACCACGACGGATATCAGTTTTGTCAATACCTCTCAATAATAAACCTACGTTATCTCCAGCCTCTCCACGGTCTAAGATTTTACGGAACATCTCAACTCCTGTAATTGTAGAAGTTAATTTGTCAGCTCCCATACCGATGATTTCAACTGGATCTCCAGTATTAGCAACTCCAGTTTCGATACGTCCTGTAGCAACAGTTCCACGTCCTGTAATTGTAAATACGTCTTCAACTGGCATTAAGAATGGTTTTTCGTTGTCACGTACTGGCTCTTCGATCCAAGCGTCAACTTCATCCATTAATTGTAACAATGCATCAACCCATTTTTGCTCTCCGTTTAAAGCTCCTAAAGCAGATCCTTGAACAACTGGTCCATTATCACCGTCATATTGGTAGAAAGATAATAAATCTCTAACTTCCATTTCAACAAGCTCTAATAACTCAGCGTCATCTACTAAGTCAACTTTGTTTAAGAAAACAACAATTCTAGGAATACCTACTTGGCGTCCTAATAAGATGTGCTCACGAGTTTGTGGCATTGGTCCATCAGTAGCAGCAACTACTAAGATAGCACCATCCATCTGAGCAGCACCAGTAACCATGTTTTTCACGTAATCCGCGTGACCTGGACAGTCAACGTGCGCATAGTGACGGTTTCTAGTTTGGTACTCTACGTGAGAAGTATTAATTGTAATACCACGCTCTTTTTCTTCTGGAGCATTATCAATTGAATCAAATGAACGAGCTTCTGAGAATCCTGCGTCAGCTAAAACTTTAGTAATAGCAGCAGTAGTAGTAGTTTTACCGTGGTCAACGTGTCCGATAGTACCGATGTTTAAGTGCGGTTTCGAACGATCAAAAGTTTCCTTTGCCATGATCTAATAATTTAATCTTAGTTATATAATTAGTGTTCAAATATAATAAAAAAACCTGAGCCAATGACGGGATTTGAACCCGTGACCTCTTCCTTACCAAGGAAGCACTCTACCCCTGAGCTACACCGGCTTATGCATTTTTATATTTAGTCGTGGGGAGAGCAGGATTCGAACCTGCGAAGGTTTCCCAACGGATTTACAGTCCGTCCTCGTTGGCCGCTTGAGTATCTCCCCTCAAACCTTTGGTTTTTAATCTCTTTCTTTGAGCCGATGGAGGGACTCGAACCCACGACCTGCTGATTACAAATCAGCTGCTCTAGCCAACTGAGCTACACCGGCATTTGACTCAATAGAAAAAGTCCGCTATTTCTAACGGACTGCAAATGTATATATTTTATTGATTAAAAAAAACAATTTACTGATTTTTTTACATTAATGTGCTTTCATTTTCTCTTTATACTTCACAACCATGCGTTCGATTGCATCTACACCAAGATCAACTCCTTCCTCAAACGTTTTGCACGTTTTTTTAGCAATGATATCATCTCCGGGAACTAATAATTTAACCTCAACTGTTTTGTTTTCTTTGTCATTGGTATTTTCAACTTTTAAAAATACGTCTGCTGAAATCACTTTATCGTAAAATTTACTCACTTTAAGCATTCTCTCGTTGATAAAATCGACCAACTTGCGATCCGCATTAAAATTAACTGCTTGAATGTTTACTTTCATAACGCTCTGTTTTTAAGGTTCTTCTATTTTTTTTTCCTCAACCTAGGATGAGTCTTCATATAAGTATCTTTCAATTCCTTTAGATTAACATGTGCGTATACCTCCGTTGATGCTAGACTTTGATGCCCCATCAACTCTTTGATTGAATTGATATCCGCCCCGTTTTCTAAAAGATGAGTAGCAAATGCATGCCTCAACATATGCGGACTATTTTTCTCCTTTGTTGTTGTCTTACTAAAATAGGAATTAATCACCCGATAAACAAATATTTCATCAACTTTAGTCCCCCTTTCCTCTATTAAAAAATAGTTAATTTCTTGGAGCCCCCGCAAAACATCCGCACGCTCAACGAGATAACGTTTTAACAGCACTTGTAAACTATCAATCATAGGTACATAACGCACCTTATTTCCCTTACCTGTAATACGAATCATCCGCGTATAAAAGTCGACATCCGCTACCTGTACTCCACAGAGCTCGCTTCGACGCAACCCCAAACAGTACAACATCTCCACAATAACTAAATCGCGAAGCGCATCAAACCCCTCTTGGCTTTCTAATGTAGCACGAACTTCCGCTACTTCTGCTACGGAAAAAGGCAACTGCAACTTCTTTTCAACCTTTAAGGTTTTATGTTGTTGTAGCGGACTTACCTCCACCACGCCAATTTTCATCAAAAATTTATAAAAAGCTTTCAGCGCACTCATCTTTCGGTTGATCGATCGCTTGCTGATTCCCGTTTCCATCAACGCTACAATCCACAAACGCACCACATCGTATTTGATGGTCAAATAATCCTCCTCACGTTCTCCTACCTCGACTAAAAAAGCAGCAATATCACGTTGATATGCCGCAATCGTATGGGAGGAATAATTCTTCTCCTTCGCCAAGTACTCCAGAAATTTTGCTAAATTTTTATCCATAAAAAAACCGTTGTAACAAAGATAATACTTTATTACAACGGCCTTATACTTTAATCCTACGTTTAAGTCTAGATTTCTACTGAATCTCTTAAGTGTTGGATATACTGTGCTTTTTGCATTTTGTCTCTTTTGACAACAGACGGTTTGTGGAAAGCTTGACGAGATCTTAATTGACGTAACGTACCTGTTCTGTCAAATTTTCTCTTGTAGCGCTTTAGTGCTCTATCAATATTTTCTCCGTCTTTAATTGGAATGATCAACATGTTTTCATACACCTCCTCTCATTTGGTGATGCAAAAGTAAAACTTTTTTTATACAACACAACAAAAAAAGTTTTTTATTTTGTTTTTACTCCTGTGTTCTTTTGAAGCTGTGTGATTTACTGTCAGCTGTAAATCGTCAACTGTCAATTACTCCCCAACCACATTTTAAACGCTTGCACGCGTTCGCGACTGACAATAACTTCCCCTTGATAATTGAATAAGGTTAATCTCAATCGAGAGATGGATATTTGTGTCATTTGTTCAATATATTCAATAGCAATCACCTGAAAGCGATTCACGCGAAAGAACTTGGCGGGGTCAATTATTTTCAAAATTGCATCGATGGAAGGTTCATCCAACAGATAGCGCTTCCCTTCACACGTTGCAATATACAGCCCACGATCTTCTCTGTAAAAACAAACCACATCTTCTACCAAAATCATTTTGATCTGCATACCAAACTTAATCATCAATCGCTTGGGATAGCTTGGTTCTAGTAAGGAATGTCGCAGGGCATCAACTTTTTGTTTGGCCTGTACAACTTGCGTTTTAAACTTATTAATCGCTCCTAACAATTCCGAAGGTTCAATAGGTTTTAATAAATAGTCACTGCTATTTAATTTAAAAGCCTTAATTGCATAGTGATCAAAACTGGTAACAAAAATAATAAAACTGTTTTTCAATTCTACTTTTTCAAAAATTTCCAGAGATAATCCTGAATAAACGCCAACTCATCTGATAAGACACATGACGATTCATCCAATCGCGCTAAGACATAGCGGTATATTTTTGAAAAGCTACGCGCAAATTGTTCAGATTTTTCAGGGTCTTCCTGAATGGTACTAATCAACACATTGAGGTTGTTGAACAAAAAATGAGGCGATAGCTGTATCTCTTGAGCAACTAACATACTCCATCCCACAAACAACAGCAAGCAAACCAGTATTTTCATTCGTCTTTGATCTAAATTACTCCACAAACCTAAGGCATGTCTGTCGCTTCGAAAAAACAAGGTGCGTGAACGGTTAATTTAGCTGTGCGAACGGTAAATATAGAGGTGTAAAAGGATAAAATCTCCTTGGATGTATCTGCTTTAAATTCAAAATTTCCTTGCTAAAGGAAACTCTTTTTTGATTTTTAAAACACTCACAAACTATTATTTGATTAGCGTAAGAAGATGTACTATCCCTCTTGATTACTGCTACCATCTATATGGTATATTTTCTATTTTCTTCCCTAAAAACACCCTTTGGTTTTTACTTTTACATTCAATTCAAAAAGCAACCATGCAAAAAATACGAAACAATACAATGTTCCGCTTATTACTGGGTGTAGTAGTCGGGCTACTCATTGGGCGTTATTTAAATGATGCGCTCTTGCAAATTATTTTATCAACAAGGCATATTTTAGGTCAGCTCATTCTCTTTCTAGTCCCTTTAATTATTTTAGGCTTTGTGGTATCCTCCATCACTAAACTACAACGAGATTCTCTTCGAATCATTAGTTTTTCTGTGATCATAGCCTATCTATCGAGTATAGGTGCTGGTTTCTTTAGTGCATCATTGGGATTTGAACTTATCCCAAGACTGAATATTGCCGACACAACCTCGGAACTCAAAGAACTTCCTGAGATGCTATTTAAGTTAGATATCCCTCCTGTATTTGGAGTTATGACCGCACTAACACTTGCTTTGATGATTGGCATAGGTATTTTGTGGATTCAATCTAAACCCTTAGAAAACGTCTTTGACCAATTCAAAGACATTGTTTTACTGCTGGTCAATCGCATTCTGATTCCCATTTTGCCTTTTTACATTATGAGTAATTTTGCCATCTTGAGTTATGAAGGATCCATCCAATCTCAACTTCCTGTTTTTCTTCAGGTTATTTTGATTGTCCTTGTCGCTCATTTTGTTTGGTTGGCGATTTTATTTACTCTAGCAGGTATTTACTCCAAAAAAAATCCGTGGGAGGTTCTCAAACACTATGGCCCAGCATATCTAACAGCCGTTGGTACCATGTCTTCCGCAGCAACTTTGGGAGTCGCTCTTCAATCAGCACATAAGAGTAAAGTATTAAAACCCGAAATCACCAATTTTACAATTCCTTTCTTTTCGAATATTCACCTCTGTGGTTCTGTGTTGACCGAAGTATTTTTTGTTATGACGGTTTCCCGTGTATTATATGGATCTATTCCCGAGGTAGGAACGCTTGTTGTCTTCATTCTATTACTGGGCATTTTTGCTATTGGAGCACCCGGAGTACCAGGAGGTACCGTTATGGCATCCTTGGGAATTATCACCTCGGTCTTGGGCTTCGATGATGCGGGAATTGCCTTGACATTAACGATTTTTGCTTTGCAAGACAGCTTTGGTACAGCCTGTAACATAGCTGGAGATGGCGCTTTGAGTATGATGGTTACCAAATTCAGTGAACAAAAAGAAAATACCACAACTGAGATTACATAAAAAAAAGCCAACCGTACGGTTGGCTTTTTTTTATGGTAGTTATAAACTTACTTAGTCTTTTAAAATTTGACGAGAGATTACTAATTTTTGAATCTCTGTTGTTCCTTCTCCAATTGTACATAATTTAGAGTCACGGAAGAATTTTTCTACTGGAAAATCTTTGGTATATCCGTAACCTCCATGGATTTGGATTGCATCTGTAGAAACCTTCACACATACTTCAGAAGCGTACATTTTTGCCATTGCTCCTAATTTAGTCATTGGTTTGTTGTTGTTTTTCAAAAACGCTGCTTTGTGTAATAACAATTCAGAAGCTTCAATTTCAGTTGCCATATCAGCTAACTTAAATCCAATCGCTTGGAACTCGCTAATTGGCTTTCCAAACTGTACTCTTTCTTTTGAATATTTCAAGGCTGCTTCGTACGCTCCTTTTGCAATTCCCAAAGACAAAGCTCCAATTGAAATACGACCACCATCTAAAACTTTCATCGCTTGGATAAACCCTTCGCCTACTTCGCCTAAACGGTTTGCATCTGATACACGGCAGTTATCAAAAATCAATTCTGCAGTTTCAGAAGCGCGCATTCCCAATTTATTTTCTTTTCTTCCACTTGAAAACCCTGGTGTTCCTTTTTCGATCACGAAAGCAGTCATTCCACGAGAATCACCTTTTTCACCTGTACGTGCAATTACAACGGCAACGTTTCCAGAAATAGCGTGTGTGATAAAGTTTTTGGCTCCGTTCAACACCCAGTGATCTCCGTCTTTTACAGCTGTTGTATTCATCCCACCTGCATCAGATCCTGTATTGTGCTCTGTTAATCCCCAAGCACCAATCCACTCCGCAGTGGCTAATTTTGGCAACCATTTTTTCTTTTGTTCTTCATTTCCGAATGTCAAAATATGATTTGTACATAATGAATTATGAGCTGCTACAGATAAACCAATCGATGAATCTACTTTTGATATTTCTTCTACAATCGTAATGTATTCATGATAGTTTAATCCTGATCCTCCGTATTCTTCTGGAACCAGTACACCCATATACCCCATTTCTCCTAATTTCTTAAATAAATCAACTGGAAAAATCTGTGCTTCATCCCACTCCATAATGTATGGACGTATATTTTGTTCTGCAAAATCTCTAATAGACTCAGCAATCATTGCTTGAGTTTCATTGTATTCAAAATTCATGGTTGTTTAATTTAATTCCTAATTTTCAAATATAAACTAATTATATGAATCCTGTCAAGTGGAATTTTTTCAATTTCTCTTAATTGTCTTTTATTAACAAAATCCCCATTCAAACTTCTATATTTAACAATCTCTCTTGCGAGATAATAGTTCAAATACGGGATATTTTTCAATTCATTTACTCCAGCTTCATTGAGATCTAAAGGGTCAATTGTAGGTGTACTAAGAACGGCAAACTGTTGAAAAAGCGCTTCTATCACTTCTTCAGACAAGCCATATACAAATTTCAGTTGATCCAAATGAACATAACCGCCCCATTTGTTTCGATCCTCAATAATCCGTTTCGATAACGCGGGACCTATTCCGTGAATCAACTGTAAACTTTCTGCGGTAGCCTGATTAATATCTTGTAGGGGAAGAAGCTGTTTGTCCACTAGGTGCTTTTTAACGGCCCTATCCGTTGTTCCTTGGGTATGTTGTGTGGTGGCTTGTGCTCTCGATCGCGTATCAAATACAAAATACGGGCTGTATTTTTGCATCCATTCATTCGAAACGCCCGTTACCTTTTGGAAATCTTGTGTCGAATTGATCATTTGCTTACTAGCTCGAAACGCCAACAGTCGATCGATTTCTGCCGTGGACAACTCCAAGAAATACCCTTTATAATCGCTCATATAGTTGGGATTGAAAGGATAAATGGTATCCTTCTTTTTTGAGTCCACATTCCTCAGGCTATCCAATTGTGCTTGGAGCGCGACTTGAATCTTTGTTGGAATCACATCAGGGGCTTGTGCTTGTAGTTGATAGTAAACTACAAAACACAAGGTTATCTGGATCAGTACGACACCAAATATAACGAAAATAAATCCTCGTTTTTGTGCTTGGGTATAGTAATACCAATGATAAAAATAGGGGTTTGATTTCATACACAGGTTATGCTTGTGTACTACGACTAAACTTTAGGTCAACTACAGATCAAAAACAGAACTTCGTTTGGTATACACTAAATCCTTTAAGCGCACAAAAAAGGCTAAAGTCAAATACAGTGCAAAAGCTAATCCTAAAGTAAAAAAGGAGAGGTAGATAAAGAACAAGCGAATATTCGATACACGAATACCTAAGCGATCTCCCAAACGGGTAGAAACTTTAAAACCGTGTTTCTCCAAAAAATAGCGCAAATTGTTTATCATCTTTTCTTTTTATAGTACAAATTTAGTTCTTTTTATTTAAAATGGAACGACCAACCGCACAAGACAAACATTTATTTGTATTACAATAGGTCTTTTTCAACTGAATAAGTGCTTGGCTATCGAAAGCATTCTCTACTGTCACACCTTCTTGTTCGAATAGGCTAACTACCCCATTAGTCTCCGCTTTTAGTTCTACACTCAACGCCGTAATGCGCTCCACTTCCTCTTCCAAATCTTTAGAACACGCCCATACGTATTGCATGGGAATAATGGTATTGACAAGAAGGAGCTCTTGAAAGACAGGGGAAAGTACTTTTTTTCTTGGTTTACTTTCTTTGTAAAAGGTATAATGGGTTTCCCAATACGGACTGACTTCAGCTTGTAGTAAAAGCAGTAAATTCGACCGTTCTTTGGTATACAGCAATTGAGTAAACTCATACTGTTGATTGAAGAACCACCAGGCGAGTTGAGCTAGCCGAATCGTTGGAAAATTAGGTGGACGAAGTTTAAAGAAGTGCATGGAAGTACTACTCTTCGGATGGAGTTGGTATTTGTGCTGATAAAAATTCCATCGGTCAACAAGGTTCCAATAGTAACGATCTAGTATTTCTTCTTCATTCTGAAGAAAGCCCGCCATGCCAAAAAACAAAGCCTCGATATTCATCAATTCGGTTCCTTCCTTCAGTAAAATTGGTATGGGTAGCGCTTTTGCCATTTCAAAAAAAGCATCTCCATTGATATTCATTCCGAAACTCTTGGCAACTAAACAAAACAAAACCTGATTCCAATTGTAAGTTGTTTCATCTAAAAGCTGTTTAATTTGTTTCCCTTTATTTTCTAGTCGCTCCATGTAGAGCACTTCTTTCCATTTATACCATTCAATAGGAGAAAGCGTATCTTTTAAGAGGGTTTGACAATTAATGGTTGACTTGGGTGCAAATAGTTTTTCGCTCTGTTGAATGGCTTCTTTTTGCACATAGTGTGCCACGACCAATGTTGGTATTTCGCCTCCTTTTGAATTGAATACGGGGATATCATAGTCCCAAACGACATGTAAGATCACATTGTCATAGCGCGAATCTTTTTCGTGGTGGTGTCGATACCAATCAGAAGATTGTAGGTGCACCTCTACATTTCCTACCCAAAGCAATCCATCAATAACAACCTTAGCATTAAAAAAGTCTGGTCCTGCTAAAGTAGACCATTGTCCTGGATGCAAAACAACAAGGGTATGATGTTGCGCTGTATACAAGGACAACGTTGTAAACAATTGCTTATACCATACATACTGTACAAAGGCTTCTTTCATCATCTTGGTTTTAGTACTGTTTGTCAACAGAACAAAAATCTGACCAAAAAAATCGCAATGCACAAAAAAAGGTTAGCGCAATGCTAACCTAGTATATCTTAACTAAAGAAGTTCCAAACCAACCCAAATCTAAAGGTAAAATCCTTATAAGGGTAATTAGGTGCCGTATAGTATTTGTATCCCGACATACTACTATTAAAGTGTTCAAGAATAAAGTAGATACGAGCCGTACGCACTTTCATATCGATAAAAAAGTCAAAAACGGGATAATCGCCTATTTTCACTTTGTCTTGTACATAAAAGTCTCCAATAACAGGATTGTAATCATTACCATAAAACTTACTGAAGTACGTAAATGTAATACCTGTTTGGAATTTCAACGCTTTTTTAAACATCGCTCCTTTGTAATAAAACGTATTGCGCGTCAATAATTTTGGCACGTTGATAATGGCATCTGCTTGGTCCACTTCTTGGTACAAAATCGTATTATCTAACCCAAACCTTCCAAAGGTGATGTCTTTTGAAGCTTGTAGGGATAGATAATTAATGGTATTACCATATTGCTTTGGTGTAATCAACAATTGTTTCGCAATACCAAATTCATTGTATTCCGGATTATCATTAGAGAAGTACAACTTATCCTTGATCACCTGATACGATCCTTCCAAGGTGACCCAAGGGGTTGTTAACTTCGCATCGAATTGATTAATCTTTTCGTTATTAAAATTATTATTCCAATTGTAATGCAAGTAATCACTTTGGTATAAGTAATAGTTTAAATTACCCATACGGCTTAATTTCTGATAGCCTGCTTGCAAACCGATGTTGTCTGCTAAGGAATAATCAATATTGGCTTGTATATTACTTGTATTGTCATTTCCTAACGAATTATACACCAAAAGGAAGGCATTCCAATTCTCTTTTTTGTAGGTGTATTTTCCACCAATCAACGTAATGTTTTTCTCAAGTACATTTGGGATCAGTGTACTGTTTATGTTGGCAAAACTTTTGTAGTTATAATTGTACTTATAAAAGTCTGCATACACTTCGATTCTCCCGAGTAATCCCGATTGAAAAGCAGCACCTACTTTATTTGACAACGTATAGTATCTTGTCTTATTGGATATAGACGTTTGAAAAGAGGCTCCAAAACGATCTTTGTCCGTATAACTGTTGTTCAAGTCTTTTTGGGTATATTCAAAAAACTTATCCTCATAAGTAAATTCATGTGTTAGTAAAATGCCATTGGCTAGTGAACTATTCAACTGATATTCGTGGTGTAAAAACAAGCGTTTCCCTTTTAAAAGTGTTTCGCCATCTCGGAAATACACATTGAGACGTTCGCGTTTATTATAGGGTTTCTCGCTAGACTCAAATAAATCTAAATCGACAATCCCTCCATTCTCTTGATTCAAGATATCTTGAGCAACGAAGTGGGTGAATAGCACATAACGCTTATTGGGTGAATAATAACTTCCTCCCATTCGGAAGTTTCCTGTAGAAGACAGCTGACTCATGTATTTCCCCAAGGAACGCATTCCTTTATAAGCTAGGAATAGATTAAGGTGCTCACTTGTATTAAGGGTAATAAAAGCATCCAAACTCTGCCCTTGTTTCATTACTGTTTTATAGTATAGTTCGGTACGAGGCGTTGGACTTGAATGATAGGTAATATCTTCTGCCTTGAGGTAATTAAACTGTTTAGCTTCAAAACCAAAATCAGGTAAAACAGCATTGGACTTTATATTGTACTTTAAGGTTGCATAAGTTTGCCCTTCATTGGCAAAAGGCAAAAGTCCAAAATTGTCTTTTCTCAAATAATTAAACTTGTAGTAACTCTTGAGTGCCAAGGCAGTATCCACAGCAACTGTATCACGAAGAATCGTGATAATTTTATAGTCTTTGATTGGGGCAATTGAATCTTTCTTTACCTTGTCTCTTAAACTTCTTTTTTCTTTATTCCCTTCTTCTGGGCGTTGACCATTGGGATCACCATAATTGATATTATAGGGGTCGTTTGGATCGCCAAAATTTGTTGTATTACCTCGATCTAATCTTGCTGGTTGTAACTGAGCATGTGCAACCACACAAAAGCCCAGCAAACAAAATACCAAGTAAAGACACTTTCGCATAAAAAATAAATTTAAGCAAAGTTAATTTTATTTTTATTATAATGGTGATACCGAGTCAATTTAAGGCAATAAAAAAAGCCATCCGAAGATGGCTTTCTATATTTAGTTGTTATAAACTGGGTTATTTAAGATTTCTGCTTGAGGTACTTTAAAAGTAATTCTAGCATCGTCATATGGGAACACAGTACCTGAGTAATACAAGTGATTCGATCCATATTTAAACTCTTTTTTATTACGCTTAATAGCTGCGTAAGTTTTTCCTTCTCCCCATAGCTCTATTCGCGTTTGTAAAAGGATTTCATCCAATAATGCTGATCCACTTAATCCATCGATATAAGCGACATCATCCAAACGAATTTCCATGAGTTTTTTCAATGTTGTTTGAGCTACACTCTCATTACTCAGTCTCGCGTTAACTTCTGCGTTTAATAAATACATTTCTTCAACACGCATATAAACGTAATCAGATTGAATGATACGAGCACCCATTAAGATTTTTCCATCCGAAGCAAAGAACTTTCCAACAGGAAGAATCGCACGTTTACCAAAATCCATTTCATCTCCATTGATATCATCAAATTTAGGACCTTCTTTAAATTGAGCTTTACGAACATCGTTAGCTGGAATTGCATCATATAAATCTTTATTAATTCCTTTAGAATCTCCTACTGCAGCATAGCTATAGGTAAAGATATCCACTTGACCCCACCATGAAACTAAGTCTAAATTCGTTTGAAGATCAATTACCCCAGACCACATCCAGTTTTGATTATCATTAACTTTATTAAAACCTTTTAATAATACATCTTTTGAAGCCAAAGGATATTTTGTCATAACATCAGCTGATAGTCGCGCTGCCTCAGTTAAAGCATCTGGAGTTCCTTTACTTGCATAAACATAAGCCAAGATTGCTTGTGCTACATTGTAATCAATCGTTTTTCTTTGACCTGTAACATTGCGACCTGCAGCTTCATACAATGCTAATGATTCTGTTAAATCATCAATCATCAAAGCATACACTTCTTGCGTGTGTTTTGCAGGAGTGTTATAAGAAATAGGTGCTGTATAAATTGGTAAAACCTTTTCATTGGCATCATAACCTAAGGTATACATATTAACTAAATTGTAATACATATAGGCACGAAGTGCTTTTGCTTCCGCTACAACCGCTTTATCCTTATCCGTTTTAGGAGTTTCCTTTCCATCTACACCCGCTAGATCAGTAATAATTTGATTTGTACCGCGAATCATGAAATAGTAAAAACGCCAAGGTTTGAAGTTTGGATTTGCAGCATAGTTGTTCATATCTGCAAAATCAGCTATACCTCTATACCAACCGTAGATTGCACTATTCAAGTTCATATCTCCACTTAACATATCCGTATAGATATCATACCCTTTTTGACCAAAGTCATCATGCCCTTCTGTTCCACCACCAAAGGCTAACATATTATAGGCATATAGACCGTTTAACGTTCCATCTTTTAAGTGTGGTGATGTTTTTGAAATTTCATCAATATCACTTTTTGATATATATCTTGTTGAACTAATGTCTAAATAATCTTTAGAACATGCCCCCAAAAGCAATCCTGCTCCAAGAGCAACCATCAATATTTTTTTCATTTATCTTTTTCTTTTGGATTAAAACTTAACTCTTACACCACCTGTAATAGTAGTTAAAGGCGAGTATCTATATGTGTCAGAAGTACCGAACTCGTTAGTAGCTGGGTTAAATCCATCGCGTTTTGTAAACAAGAATAAATTATCACCTGAAACATAGAAGCTCAAATCAGCTAAGCCCATATTTTTAACTATATTCTTAGGAAGCGTATACCCCAAGCGAATATTGTTAATACTCAAATAATCAGCTTTCGTCAAATAACGTGTTGAAGGCGATGCATAGTTTGGATCCACTCCACTTGATAAACGAGGAACATCAGTGATGTCTCCTGGTTTTTGCCAACGATTTTCAATGTCTTTGTGCCAGTTATTTCCACCAATCGATCTATTATCCATCAATCCTGCATAAGTATCATCATAAGCATAACCTCCAATACTATACAAAGCTTGAACGCTTAATTCCCATCCTTTGTATCCTGCATTTAAGTTGATTCCTCCTCTTAATTTAGGAATAGCTGATTTTCCAACAAACTTTTGAGTTGCCTCACCATAGCTCGTTGTTGTTTCTTTTTCAATCGTTCCAGCTAACTCAGGGTTTTTGGCCATGAAATCAGTCATTGATGCGATCTTTTGTCTGTCGCCATTTGCATCTTTATAAGTATACAAATACCATTGTGCCTGACCAGTTTGAGCATCAACTCCAGCCCATTCTCTCAAGTAGAAATCTCCGATAGAATGTCCAGCAGCACGTCCCATTACACCACTAATATCCACAGGTTTTTCTCTACCTGTCATTGGATCAATTGGCATATTGTTCAATTTATTTTTCAAATGTTCACCATTGATTGACAAATCGATAAAAGCATCTTTGGTTTTCAATAAATGCCCTACTACATTGAACTCAATACCTTGGTTAGTTAAACGCCCGTCATTAACAGTAATTCCCTCGTAACCTACAGAAGGTCCTATCTTACGGTTAAAGATCAAGTCATCTGTTTTCTTTAAGTAATAATCTACATTCGCATCGATGTATTTTCCTAAACTAAACTCAAGTCCAACTTGGAACATTTTCGATTTCTCCCAAGTTAAATCCGGATTACCCACTTTATCTTCGTAAATAGCTAAACCTCCATCGTAGTTCCAAACTTGCCATAAGTTATCTCCAGGGTGGTAGGCTTCAACGTTTCTACCGTTAATCACTGTATATGATGTTTGATCTCCTGTTAAACCATAACTCGCTTTCAATTTCAAATTACTGAAAACATTTTGGTTCATCATAAACTCTTCTCTTGTTACTACCCAAGCAGCTCCAACAGATCCAAATGTTCCCCATTTGTCATTTTTGAATTTAGAAGATCCATCACGACGAATGATACCACCTAGGAAGTATTTCCCTTGATAATCATAATCAATTTTCGCGAAATAACTTTCAAGATTATATTGATCTAACCATCCTCCACTTGGGCTACTAATAGCAGCATTATTCAATTGTGTAGAACTTGGATCAGCTAACGCATTTTTACTCATTTCATTCATTCTAAACTCGTATGAGCTATTTTCATGAGCAGCTAACACTTCTAATCCGTGATCACCAAATACGTTTTTATAACGCAACATTTTTGTCCAGTTGTAGGTAAACAATTCCGATTTTACTTTGTAAATCGAACCACCCATAGATGCAGCTGAACCGTAGAAAACACTGTTTAATACATCTCTTGTATTACTGTAGAACTGTCCTCCAATATTCGTTTCAAATGTCAATCCATCGTAAAGATCAACTGTAAATGAAGCATTTGCAGTAACTTCATCTTTTGTGCTCTTGTCTTTTCCGTAATTTGCATCACCAATAGCATTTGTTAACGCACCAAATCCACGTCCTGAACCATAATCATACTGATTTCCACCATAGATATCTGGAATTTTATTTCCATTAGCATCTCTTGTAAATAAAGGATAGATGGAAGGAATATTATCTGTAAACCAGAAAATACTTCCTGAATCCGTTGTTTGTCCTGGGCTATTTGTTTCCGCATGCGTATATCCCAAATTCATCTTCGCATCCAACCATTCTTTTGGTTTATGTTGTAAATTTAAACGTCCTGTTAAACGCTCATAATCTGAATTAACTGAATAACCTTCGTCTTTCAAGTAACCTAAAGAGGAGAAATACGATGTTTTCTCAGTAGATCCTCCCATTGTCAAGTTTGCTTCTGTACGAATAGACGCTTTAAATGCGTGATCTTCCCAGTTTTCTGGATTGTACTTTCTTGTTACTCCTGGACGTACTCTTCCTGTAGCAGGGTCGATTAACTCTCCGCCATTAGCAACATTCCACATATTGTAACGTGGGTGAATTCCATAATCTGCATCAAATAAAGTTTCATTAGCCCAATCAATAGCACCTTGTTCATCATACTGTAAACTTGGATGATATCTTCCGAATCCTTTCATAGATTCATACGAAAGCTCAGCATAACGCTCTGGAGATTTGATTACATTATAACGAGGCAATGCTCTCCAGTTCACTCCTGTTTTAGTTTCAACTTCGATAAAAGAATCAGATCCTTTACCTGTTTTTGTATTAATGATTACAACTCCATTCGCTCCACGAGAACCGTAGATTGCAGTTGCAGTTGCATCTTTCAATACTGTCATTGATCCAATATCAGAAGGATTAATCGAACTGATACTTCCCATAAAAGGAACGCCATCCACAATATACAATGGATTTCTATTTCCGTTTACTGAACCAAATCCACGAATACGAACTGTTGGTTCAGAACCTGGCTGACCACTTGTTGTAATTACGCGAACCCCAGCAGCCTCACCTGACAAGGCAGCAACCGCATTGGATACGTTTTTGTTTTCGATTCTTTTGCTATCAATTTGAGTAGCCGAACCTGTAAACGATTCTTTTTTAGCTGTACCGTATCCTACAACGATAACTTCGTCAAGTACATTGTCCTCGCCAGACATCGTTACATTGTGTATCGCTGCATTCCCTACAGTATACTTAACGTCTTGCATTCCGATAAAAGAAAACACAAGCACTTGTCCTGGTTTAGCTTTCATGGAATACTTTCCATCTAAATCGGTTTGTGTACCCAATTGAGTCCCTTGAATCACAACCGTTACTCCTGGTAGTGGCATACCGTCTTCCATTACCACCCCAGAAAGTGTTTTTTCCTGTGCAAACCCCACTTGTACAAGTAGGATCATTATGCACGCATAAATCCACTTAATCTTCGATCTCATTCTTAAAAAATTGATTAGTTAGTTAAACAAATCTAAACATTTTTTCCCACACCTCCTAAACCATTTTCACTAAATCGAGATAAAAAACCAACCACAAAAAGATAATATATAAAAAATCAGTAGTTTTATTGCTAATTTAAAAGGATTACCTCAAGTCTATTCCAATAAAACAAATAGGATATGTAAGACTCTAAATATTAGACTAATCAATTATTTAATATATTTTTAGCATAAGAGACTATTTTTAATTAACTATTTCCCCTTACACTTTCCATCATAATATATACCAAAACCTTTATTTAAAATAAATAAAAGCCCCTTTTAAAACACAAAAAAACAACCTAGCCTGCTAATTTACTACACAAGCGAAACAATTGTTAAAAAAATATAATTCTCAAATGTATTTACCTAGTTAAAAACAGCCAAACAAACACAGTAAACAACTAATAAACAACACATTAAACTCAGTAAAACACATTTCCCACTTACTCATCTAGTAGAATAGTAACGCGGTGAATTTCCGCTATTTACACTAGAAAGCTAGAAGTCAATAAAAAACCCCGTCGAATTGACGGGGTTTTACTTCAAAAGAACCTGTGTTCTTTTTATATTCTTTTAGCTATACCCTAGCTTAATATCCTTTATTTTGATCAATTTTACTTGCATTGATCTCATTACGAGGAATAGGAAACGCTAATTTAGCTGCTCCGTATAGCATTCCTGCTTTTGATTGAGGAGTACCTGCTAAGTTTTCTTTGTTTCTCATTTGATCTTCAAAACGGAATCCTTCAAAAATTAGCTCCTTGCGTCTTTCGTTTAATACAACCTCTAACGTAAGTGCATCATACTTCGCTGTTGGTTTATCTTCATAGCGCTCTGCTGCAATTTTATTCAGTAGATTTAACGCTGCCGCTTCTTCTGTTTTTGAACGCACTGCCGCCTCTATAAAGTTAAACGCTAATTCTTCGTAACGCATCACTTTAATATTTGAACTAATCTTCGTGTATTTACCAAAATTTCGGTAGTATTCAAACGTATAACGAATTGCTGGATCTACAGGAACTGTACCATCTAATTCTTTCTCAGTCAATCGAACGAATTTATTTGGCCCTACTTTTTTGTAGTTTCCTTCGTCATTTTGAGCCAAATTATTATACCCTTGCATGTCTAAAGAAGAGCGAATATCCGTTTGATCTTCAAATAGATCTTGTAAGTTTTCCTCTAATCCAACCACATCACCATATCCTCTATACGCATAGATATTATATAAGGAGTTGTTACCAAGATTATTGACATTATCCTGCGCTAATTCAAACACAGAATTACTTTGAGGTTCTTCTGCGCTAAATGATGAAGTATAAGCACTTTGTTGAATAATCCCTCCTCCTAATTCCATCGCTTTTTGAGCACTTGTCAAAGCAATGGCATAATCACTCTCTTGAAAAGCTCCGAAGAACAAGGCTACTCTAGATTTTACACCATAAATAGCTTGTTGCGTGAAACGTTTTTTATTGGCTGCATTTTTATCTACCAACGTCAAAGCTTCATCTAAATCTTTATAGATATTATCGCGCACTTCACGTACAGACAAACGCTTGTAGTTCTTTGCATCTAATTCACCAAATTGCTTGATGTAGGGGATTCCCAATCCATCTAATCCACTGTCATCTACGTATTGTTGACCGTAAATACGCAACAAGTCAAAATGAGCTAAAGCGCGAATAGCCAACGCTTCTGCTTTTGCTTGGTTGATTTCCTTTTCGCTTCCCGTTTTGATTGTAGCGCCAATCGCTAAGTTAGCTGAACTAATTACTTCGTAAATTTTCTTCCATGTATCTGATGGATACGCATGTGTAGGCGTTAAACTATAGCTTGACACATTTTGGAAACGGTTAGAAAAACCGGCAGCTGCATAAGCATTATCTCCACGTACTTCACTGTATATAATGATATCACGGCCATAATACGGTGCTTCAACCATTCTATAGTAGGCACCTGAAACCGTTGCACGTAAATCCGTTGCCGTTTCGATTGGTCTCGCCTCAATATCGCGAGCCCCTTCTAAAGTAGCGTCTAAGCGATCATCGGAACAACTTGTTAATCCAGATGACACCAATCCTAGAGCTAAAATTGAAAATAGTATCTTTTTCATATCGTTTTAAAACTTAACATTAACAGAGAATACAATTGATTTAACTGGTGGAGTTGCAAGATTTACATAACCTAAAGCATCTACTTCAGGATCGTAATTCAACCCTTTATCTTTTACCCAAGTCCACAAGTTTGTACCAATAACAGACAGTGTCAATCCATCTACATTTAATGCTTTGGTGATAGCAGCATTAAAGTTGTATCCCAAGGTTACATTTCTCAATCGGATATAATCACCATCGTATAAAAATCGCGTAGATGGACTTGTATAATCTTCATTACCTCCCGTCGCTTCATATTGAACAATCGGCACATTGGTGATATCACCAGGTTTTTGCCATCTATCCATTACATCTGAAGAGGCATTAGAAGAAATCAATGCACTTGTTGTTCCAGCTGTTTTGAATGCATATTGTTCATATACTTTATGACCACCGGCAAAAGTGAACATTCCATCTAAATAAAATCCTTTATAGTCTATGTGTAGATTTGCTCCTCCTGTAAACTTAGGCAATGCACTTGCTCCTTGGAATCTCGATTCTGCATCGGAATAGTTTGATGTCTTCTCATTATTTGCATCATACCACATCGGTTGTCCTGTTTGCGGATCAACACCTGCCCAAGTTGGCATATACCATTCCGAAACTGCGTGACCTTTAACATCAGCCGTATATGATTTAAAATCTTTGATTTCAACACCGTCCAAAACAGGCATTTCGGTAATTCTATTGCGAACCGTACCAAAGTTTGCTCCTACAGAAATGTTGAAATCTTTTGAACGAACAATATCTGCATTTACTTCTAACTCAATACCTCGGTTATTCATCGCTCCCATATTCATCATTTGAGACTCGAAACCAGACATTTTAGACAGTGTTCGCTTATACAATAAATCACTTGTTTTGCTTTCAAAATAAGTAGCTCCTAAAGTAAAGCGGTCATCCAACATCCCCAACATAAAACCAAAATCCATTTTTTGTTGTTTTTCCCATCCAATTGGACCACCAATTTGAACAGGTATTAAAGCTGCCTCACCATCATAAGAAACAACATCTACTTGACGCACATATTGATTCGGGTTAATTTGCGAGTTACCATTTGTACCATACGATCCTCTGAAACGCAAAGTTGAAATCGTTTGTTGATTCGCCATCCAATTTTCTAAGTGCATATTCCAAGCTCCTCCTACTGAATAGAATAATCCAATACGATCCGTAAACTTAGAAGAACCTTCACGTCTTCCTGTTACATCCACTAAGAATCTATTTTGATAGTTATAGTTGATAATTCCGACATAGCCTAAGTTAGCGTCATCCAAAAATTCATAGTTAGCATCTTTATTTGCAGCTGCCGCAGCTAAGGAATTAAATCCATCCAAAAGAATTTGTCCAGACCCCTCCAAGAAACGGCGCTTCGATTTTTGATACTCCATCAACACTTTTGCGTTGAACTGGTGGCTATCGCCTAAATAAAATTTGTAATCCAATCCATTTTGAGCCACGTAGTTGAAATTATTACGAACCGCTTTTCCTGCAGTACCTCCGTAGTTTTTACCATCCCCGTGTACCGCATTTCTAGTTTCAGAATAATCTGCTAATGTATAATCAATAGCCATAGATGAAGTGAACTTCAAGTCATCTGTAATGGAATAACTAATCGAATTAGAATTAATTACACGCGTTACATCATTTAAGGTTTGATTGTGTTTCGTTGTATACACTACGTTGTGATACCCTGAATTCGGTAAAAAGTAAGAACCATCTGCATTGTACAAAGGGTTCCAAGGATTCATAACCAAGCGTGTATAGTTTGGATTAGAGAAGTAAGCTCCTCCTTCAGAAATACCATTTTGTTTGGTATTTGTCACTTTAATACTGGTATTGAATTCAACTTTATCCGTAATTTTTTGCATAAAGCTCAAAGAAGCTCCAATACGTCTAAAATCCGAACCAATTACAGTACTTTCAATTTTATCATGTGAAATAGACGCATAGAAGTTGTGTCGTTCACTACCTCCTGTTGCGGAAAAGTTGATGCTTGTTAAAGGAGCATCTTCATTTTTCACATAGTCACTCCAATTATTGTCTGGACGACCTGCAGCCACCCAATTTCCATAATTTCCAGATTTAGAATAATTAGCTAAAGCGTAATTTCCAGCCTCTTCACGTGTAAATCCTTCTGTATCTCCAAAGGTATTGTACAACCCGTCTAAAAAGATTTCTTCTTTTTGATTTGACGATAATAAACGCGGTCCGCGAACGGCATTATTTTGGAAACCAACACGCGTACTGAAATTGAATTTAGTCGCTCCAGATTTTCCGCGTTTTGTTGTAATCAAGATTACACCATTCGTACCACGTGCACCATATACGGCTGTAGCACCTGCATCTTTCAACACCGTCATGGATTCAATATCTGCTGGGTTAATTGTTGCCAACAAAGACAGCGATGTTGAAGGTGAATCTTTTCCTTGGTTACCTCCAGAGAAATCTCCATCATACATCGGAATACCATCAATAACGTATAAAGGTTCATTGGTAGCCGTCATCGAGTTACGCCCGCGGATACGGATATTTTGTTTTGCTCCTGGTGAACCTGAAGAAGCTGACATTTGCAAACCTGCAACACGTCCTTGTAGCGCTTGATCTGCAGAAGCCATCGGTGTTGCAGCAACTGCTTCCCCCTTAATAGCCACAGCATTTCCAGTTACCTGATTCTTTGTTTTAACTTGTCCATAAGCTAAAACAACAACCTCTTCTAACATATCTTCTACTGCTTTCATCGTTACATTATGTGTATTAGCTACACCTACTTTATATGTAACATCTTGTAAACCAATAAAAGAAAACGAGACAACATCCCCTTCTTTTACTTTGATAGAATAATTTCCATCCAAATCAGTTTGTGTCCCCATTGTTGTTCCTTTAATAACAACTGTCGCCCCAGGCAAAGGGAATCCTTCTTCAGAAACCACCCCCTTTAGTGTCTTCTCTTGAGCGAATGAAAATTGCACAACTAGAACCATAAATAGTCCAATTGCCCATTTTAACTTTGATCTCATTACTTAAATTGAATTAGTTAGTGCGCAAACATAAAAAACTAAACTAAAACGCAGTTCACTTTCTTCATCATTAACTAGAAACAAATCAAGCAATTACTAACAAACAAGAATTTAATCAAGTAAATTATATAAAAAATAATAAATCAATAAAAAAATCAGCTAAAAAAACAAATAAAAAACACCACCCCTATAACCCAAAACCTTAACAAAGACTTATTCAATTCCTAACATTTAACACACAAAATAAAACGCTTAAACACCAGAAAAAACACAACATTCTAAGGATCAACCGATAGCTTCAAAACTAACAAAAACGGCCTGTGTTTTTATTTCTTGTTAAAATGGACGTTGTTATGATTTCTTTAATGGATTTATTAGTTAATATTACCTTATACCGATACAAGTTCACTTGGAGAATCTTACCTTTGTTCACTATTATTTTTAACTATGTTACTACATCATTTTTCAGAAGCGCTATATGAAGCAGGAACAGATGAAGCGGGCAGAGGTTGTATTGCAGGACCTGTAACTGCAGCGGCTGTTATTCTTCCTCCCGATTTTTCTAATGAGATCTTGAATGACTCCAAACAGTTGTCTGCCAAGAATCGATATACTTTGCGTACACTGATAGAAGAACAAGCGTTGAGCTATGGCGTAACACATCTACACGAAGACGTTATTGAGGAACTAAATATTCTACATGCAGCTATCAAAGCCATGCAAGAAAGTGTATATAAACTTAATCCAACACCTGATTTCTTGCTTGTGGATGGAAATAAATTTACTGCTATCCCCACTATTCCGCATCAATGCATTGTAAAAGGAGATGCCAAATACTTGAGTTTAGCTGCCGCTTCTGTATTGGCGAAAACGTATCGCGATGATTATATGAATCGCATACACGAGGAATTTCCGATGTACAATTGGAAAAAAAATAAGGGATATCCCACGCAAGAACACCGAGCAGCTATTTTGGAATACGGACCTTGTAAATACCACCGCAAGTCGTTTAAACTTCTACCAGATCAATTAAAATTAGAACTATAAAAAAAATCTCTTCTGTACAAGAAGAGATTTTTTTTATTGACTATTATTCAAATACTTTATCGACAGCCTGGATGGTATAGTCTAAATCCTCATAGGTTAGAGCATCCGTAATAAACCAGGTTTCATAAGACGATGGTGCGATATACACCCCTTCTTTTAACAAGCCGTGAAAAAATGTTTTGAACATTTCATTATTTCCATAGCCTGCTGTTTCAAAATCCACTACTTCGCGTTCGTCAAAGAACACAGAAATCATAGATCCAACGCGATTGATCGTATATTTTATTTGTTTTGCGTCCAACACAAGGCGCATCCCTTTCTCTAAGTAGGCTGTTTTTTCTTCCAAGCGTTTGAATACAGCTAAATCGCTATTGATCGCTTGTAACATTGCTAATCCAGCAGCCATTGCCAATGGATTGCCTGACAGAGTTCCCGCTTGATAAACAGGTCCTACAGGAGCTAAATAATCCATTACTTTAGCCGCACCTGCAAAAGCACCAACAGGTAATCCTCCACCGATTACTTTTCCAAACGTAACTAAATCTGCACGTACGCCAAACAATTCTTGTGCTCCACCGCGTGCCAAACGGAATCCCGTCATCACTTCGTCAAAAATCAACAGTGCTCCGTGGTCATCACACAACTGACGCAATCCAGCTAAGAATCCCTCTTTTGGAGGAACACAGCCCATATTACCCGCTACAGGCTCAATAATAATTGCAGCAATTTCACCTTGATTTGCTTCAAAGATCGACGCTACATTAACTAAATCATTATAAGTAGCCAATAAGGTATCTTTTGCAGTTCCCTGTGTTACTCCAGGGCTATTTGGCGATCCAAAAGTAACTGCTCCACTTCCAGCCTGAATCAGAAAGGAATCAGAATGACCGTGGTAACATCCTTTGAACTTAATAATTTTCTCTCGTCCAGTATAGCCACGAGCCAAGCGAATAGCACTCATACAAGCCTCTGTTCCCGAATTTACAAAGCGTATTTTATCAATATGAGGTACCATAGACACTGCCAATTCAGCTATTTCTGTTTCTATTTCCGTCGGCATCCCAAACGAAGTACCTTTCTTTGCTTTTTCAATTACAGCTTCCACTACAGGTGGATACGCATGTCCCAATAACATAGGTCCCCAAGAATTGATATAATCCACTAAGCGATTCCCGTCTACATCATACAAATAAGCTCCCTTTGCTTCTTTGACGAAAATAGGAGTTCCTCCTACTGACTTAAATGCGCGTACTGGAGAGTTTACTCCTCCAGGAATAACTTTCTCAGCTTCTGCAAAAAGCTGACTACTTCTTTGATATAACATAGTGTTTTATAATTTTAAGCGTTGACCGATCGATAGATTGGTTCCATTAAGATTATTTGTTTTCTGTAACTTCGCTACAGTTGTATTGTATTTTTTTGATATAGAATAAAGTGTATCTCCTTTTTGAACGGTATGCGTTTTAGACGAAGCTACGCGCGTTTCCGTTTTTTTATTTTCCACTTCCTTCTTGATTTCTTTTTTTACTTTCGCTGGTTTATCCCCTAATACTTCTCTGTCGTACTGATCAAGCGAATAGCGTTCAATCAAACTGATCAATTTTGACGCATACTTGGGATCCGTAGCATATCCCGCTTTTTTCAACCCATGAGCCCAGCCTTCATAATCATCCTGATCTAAAGAAAACAGGTCGCTATAACGACTACGGGAAACTAAAAATTGTGAATGATCGCGATACGACTCTTCTGGAGCCTCATATTTTCTAAAACACTCATCAGGCGCATCATCTGTATGACGAACTGACGGACCATCCCATTCTTTGTGACATTTTATTCCAAAGTGATTATTCGCATTTTTACTCAGTGTTCCTTGTCCAGATCCTGATTCTAAAACCCCTTGTGCCAATGTAATACTAGCAGGAATTCCAAATTGCCCCATATTATCTTTCGCAATGTCCTTATATTGTAGAATATAATCCTGTATCATATCTGCGGTCACAGAAATACGGGAAGTTGCCACTAATGTTTCATTAGATTTCGCCGCTGCTTTCTTTTCTTTGTCTTTTTTAGCTTCATCATGCATGCGACGTTGCTCTTCAGCAGTTTGTTGCTGTGCTCTGTACTTCTCTTTGGAGACTAATTCTCTCGACTTGATCTTTTTACCCGTCAGCTTCGAATTATTCTTCACCCCACAACTTACAAGTGTAAGCAGGCAAAACATTAAAAGGATTTTTTTACTCATATACTAGCTACTTTATTTTTTCATTCCAACCTTGTAAACCTCCAGTGTGAATAGCGAGAACCTTACTATTTTTTGTGAATTGATGTAGTTCAATCCAATCAAAGATACCAAAAAGTAGTTTACCTGTATAAATTGGATCTAAAAGAATTCCCGTATTGCGTTTAAATTCACTTATAAAACGCAACAAATCAGCATTATATTTCGCGTACCCTCCGAAATGATAAGCTAAAGCTAACGTCCAATTCTCTTTTTGTGTGTGTTGGGCAATGGCTTCCGTTAAGAAATCCCCTTTTAGAGCTGGGAATCCAATCACTTTCTGATGGGGGAATGACCGATTAATAATACCTGCAATTGTTCCTCCTGTTCCCACAGCACAACAGATATAATCGTATTGTTCATCACCGTGCTGGATAATTTCCTCCGTTCCTCTCACCGCTTCTCTATTTGTCCCCCCTTCGGGAACCAAATAAAAGTCGCCAAATTCTCGTTGTAAGTCTGCTAAAAAGGCTGGTGATTCTTTGGTACGATAAGCTGTTCGCGTGACAAATTTAAAGCGCATTCCATCCTCTTCTGCTTTTCGAAGTGTAGGGTTCTCTTGATACACTTGTTCAATTTCTTCTCCGCGAATTACTCCTATGGTTTCTATACCAAACAATCGTCCTGCTGCTGCAGTTGCAGCAATATGATTGGAATACGCCCCGCCAAAAGTCAGTAACTGCTTATGATTTGCAGCCAAAGCCGCCTCTATATTGTATTTTAACTTTCTAAATTTATTACCTGAAATTTCAGGATGTAAAAGGTCTTCTCTGCGTATAAAGAGTTCAATCCCATTGGCAAACGGAAGTTCAACTTTAACTGTAGGCACATTATCTTGAGTAAACACACGTAGCATTTTAAATCACATTTCGGGGTTTTTATTCACAATAGTTTAAGCGAATTCCGCATTTATTTGTATAAATATTAAAACAAATAATACAAGAGTTTTTAGTAACTTACCTACGGAAAAATCAATTCAAAAACGAAAGCTATACTTGTTGGCAAAACTAGGCAATAGTTTTTATGTTTTGACTTAAAAAACACATAATAATTAATCAAAAAAAACTCATACAATGACTTTTAAGGAACAAATTTCACAAGGAATTCCAAATGAGCTACCGGCAAAAAAAGCGTATGATCCGGCAATTAATCACGCCCCTAAACGCAAAGAAATACTGACAGAAGAAGAGAAGAAACTTGCCTTGAAAAATGCTTTACGTTATTTCGATGCTAAGCATCATCCTGAGTTAATCCAAGAATTTAAAGAAGAATTAGAAACCTATGGGCGTATTTACATGTACCGATTCAGACCGGACTACACCATGTACGCAAGACCTATAGAAGAATATCCAGGCCATTCGACACAAGCGAAGGCTATTATGTTGATGATCCAAAACAATTTGGACTATGCAGTAGCACAACATCCACATGAATTAATCACTTATGGAGGCAATGGAGCTGTATTTTCTAATTGGGCACAATACTTACTAACGATGAAGTATTTGAGCGAAATGACGGATGAACAAACCCTTGTTATGTATTCGGGTCACCCTATGGGATTATTCCCTTCGCATGCGAAAGCTCCCCGTGTTGTAGTGACGAATGGAATGATGATACCGAACTACTCTAAACCAGATGATTGGGAAAAATTCAATGCTTTAGGTGTTACACAATATGGGCAGATGACAGCAGGTAGTTATATGTATATTGGTCCACAAGGTATTGTACATGGAACAACCATTACCGTATTAAATGGAGGTCGAAAAATTGCAAAAAACGGTGAAGACCTAACCGGAAAGTTATTTATTACCTCAGGTTTGGGAGGAATGAGTGGTGCTCAGCCTAAAGCGGGAAATATCGCAGGTTGCATTACTATCTGTGCGGAAGTAAACCCAAAAGCAGTACACACAAGACACTCACAAGGCTGGGTAGATGAAGTGATTACGGATCTAGATCAATTAGTAACTCGCGTACAACAAGCCCAAGCAAACAAAGAAATCGTTTCTATTGCTTATCAAGGAAATGTTGTTGAAGTTTGGGAAAAATTCGCTGAAGAAAACGTTTTCGTTCACTTGGGATCTGATCAAACGTCTTTACACAATCCATGGGCAGGCGGATATTATCCAGTTGGCTTGTCTTTCGAAGAAGCGAATGACATGATGGCGAATAATCCCGTATTATTTAAAGAAAAAGTACAAGAATCCCTGCGCAGACAAGCCGCAGCGATTAATAAACACACAGCCAAAGGAACCTACTTCTTTGACTATGGAAATGCATTCTTATTAGAAGCATCAAGAGCAGGAGCTGATGTCATGGCGAGCAATGGAATTGACTTCAAATACCCAAGTTATGTCCAAGACATCATGGGACCTATGTGTTTTGACTATGGATTTGGCCCATTCCGTTGGGTATGTGCATCAGGAAAACCAGAAGATCTAGCAAAAACAGATGCGATTGCTTGTCGCGTATTGGAGGAAATCATGCAAAATTCTCCTGTAGAGATTCAACAACAAATGGCCGATAACATCCGTTGGATTAAAGGTGCACAAGAAAACAAACTTGTCGTTGGATCACAAGCGCGTATTTTATATGCTGATGCAGAAGGAAGAATTAAAATTGCAGCAGCCTTTAATCAAGCAATTAAAGAAGGAATTATAGGCCCAGTAGTATTGGGTCGCGATCACCACGATGTATCAGGAACAGATTCTCCTTACCGCGAAACGTCAAACATATACGACGGCTCAAGATTTACAGCAGATATGGCCATTCACAATGTCATTGGTGATAGCTTTAGAGGTGCTACCTGGGTATCCATCCACAATGGTGGTGGTGTTGGCTGGGGAGAAGTAATCAACGGTGGTTTTGGTATGCTTTTAGATGGTACGAAAGAAGCAGATGACAAATTAAAATCCATGTTATTCTGGGATGTAAACAACGGTATTGCACGACGCAACTGGGCGCGCAACAAAGAAGCTACATTTGCAATTAAACGCGCCATGGAAATGGAGCCTTTATTGAAAGTTACCCTTCCCAATATCGTTGACGAAAGTTTATTGAATTAATTCACAAAAAATAGTAAGCGATGAAAACTGTATCAAAATTTCTGATTCTTGCGGCTGTTACTGTATTTTCAGCCTCTTGTAGTAGTGTGCGTGTTTCTGCTGATTACGACAAAAACACCGCTTTTGAATCGTATCAAACCTATGCTTTTTTTAAAGAGGGGATTGACAACGTCAAATTAAATGATTTAGACAAGAAACGCATTCTCAATGCAATTGACCAAGAGATGGCTGCGAAAGGTTTTACTAAAACGGATAGCCACCCTCAACTATTAGTGAACATCTTCACTAAATCACAACAGCAAGTAAATGTTACAACAAATAACGACTACTTCTACTCGAGATACGGCTACTATGGTTGGGGATATGCGCCTTACTATGGAGCACCTACAACTACAGTATCAACGTCAATTGAAGGGAAATTATACATTGATTTCATCGATACGAACAAGAAAGCTTTAATCTGGCAAGGAATTGGAACAGGCTATATTGACAATGCCAACACACCAGAAAAGAAAGAGGCTAAGATTCAAAACTTCGTTCAAAAGATATTGAGTACATATCCACCTGAGGTGAAGAAGTAGGATAAAAACCAATCCGTAAGCATAAAAAAGACCGTAGTGAAGTTCACTACGGTCTTTTTTTATATCACTTACCTATAACTCTTTCTCTATGATAAAAACATATATTCATACTACTTAGCATTTTAGAAAACTTGATCTTTATTTTGTCCTAGATACTTTTACCTAAAACCAAACCTAACAATAAGCGAATCAGGTCTAATTCTAAAATCCAAAACGAATGCAGGTAAAAAAAATGAGTCTGATATAAATCAGACTCATTCTATTACTAATGAAATTCATTTACTAACTAAAAAGTTATAAACTCTTTCTTTAATTATCTAACAGATTTAGCGATTTTAGCTAAGTTAAATCCTCTTTTAACTCCTTTAGCTTTAGAAGCTTTAGAAGTAAGTGATTTTTTAGATGCAGCGAATCCTTCACTTCTTTGTGTACGTCCGAAGATTAAATCACCATCTAAATTAAGAGTAAACGGTTGTCCTCCTAATGTAGCACCTGCAGTAACAATTCCTGTGAAAACAGTACCATTCTCGTTAGGAGTTGCTCCAAAAGATAATGTTCCTTCTTCTGCAGTATCTAATGGTTCTCCAGTTTGTGCATCAACAACAGCAATTACATCAATAGATGCATTAGTAGGAGTTGGTAGAGCTGGAGCATATCCGTCTTCCTCATTTCCTGAAGCAGGAGTAGAGAATATTACTATACTTACTTTACCATCATCTCCAACAGCAACTAAATTCCAAACTGCCTCTACTTCAGTTCTAGCTTCATTAGTATAATATATACCGTCTAAAAGGATAGCACCTTCTTCTACATTAGATGTAGCTCCTTTATATACAAAAGTTCCATCAATTTCAGTATCAGGTAGTGGAGCTTCATTAACAATTACTAAAAGACTGTTACTAACAGAACTTCCTTTTTTAGCTTGTAAATCGTAATCACCAGCAATATTTGGTGTAATTACGTATAATCCTTCTGCATTTGATTTAATTCCAGTTGCAGTTCCGTTTAAGAATAACTCAGCCTCAGCAACTTTAGCACCACTTGCATCTTTCAAAGACACAGTCATTGCGCTTCCAGCAAAAACTTCATCAGGATTAGTCACAAGAGCTAATACTAAAGCGTTTGGATCAACTGTTACAGCAACAGATACTTCATTACTTCCTTCATAATTGTCTTTAGAAGCAACGAATTTGAAATCTCCAGCAGCTGTAGCTGTCCACTCGTCTCCTGTGATTTCAGCACCACCTACTTGTTTAATTTTAAAACCAGCTACTGCAGCACCTAGATCATCCTTAACAGTAAATTTAACTTTACCTCCAACGAATACTGCTTCTTTATCAGCTGTTAAAACTAATGTTCTTTTTTCTACTGGTGGTTGTCCATCTTTAGTAACTGTAATTGTCATAACAGCACTAGGCTTGAACTTGTCTTTTTTAGCTACTACTTTGTAAGATCCTTCCGTATCAAATTTGTAAGGATTTGAAACTTTAGTATCGTTTACGTAGAATTCAGCTCCTGCCTCTTCTTTACCATCAACTTTAGCAGAGAACTTAACTGTAGTTCCTTCAACTACTGTATTGTCTTTTGCATCAGACGAAAGAGTCAATTGCTTTTGTTCTGGTGCATTATCGTCGCTACTGCTACAAGAAGCTCCGAATGTAGCTAAGCCCGCTACAGCCAAAAACATAAATAATTTTTTCATAAATATTTGCTTTAATTAGTTAATAATTGTGTTGCAATATAAAAACATTTTTGAAACTAAAAAAAAAAATAGTTAATATTATCTTTAATGTTCCTAAAGAATCTACGCTAAAAAATAAATCTTATATAATATACCTATTAAATGACTAAAATATTTAACTAAATAAATAAAATATGTAACAATCTTTAACTACTAAAGCACCAAAAAGATATTTTAACATTTTCAGAAACCTTATCTTCAACTTAGATTTCATTATTCTTCATGCGTCTAGCTAAAAAATAAGGGCTTTTAATACATTCATCTTTTTCCTTATATTTACCGCAACCAAACTACTATTTGAATACTATGGACGCAAAAGAATACGAAAGCAACGAATTAATAGATCGATTACCGCCACATTTAAAGCAGTTTATTAAGCCTCAAGACTATGAGGACTATACGCCAATTAACCAAGCGGTATGGCGCTATGTAATGCGAAAAAACGTCGATTATTTATCGAAAGTAGCACATGACACCTATTTAGAAGGATTAAACAAGACTGGAATCTCGATTGAATCTATACCAAGTATGTACGGAATGAATCGAATTCTAAAAGAAATTGGTTGGGCTGCCGTGGCAGTAGATGGTTTTATTCCTCCCAATGCTTTTATGGAATTCCAAGCCTACAAGGTACTTGTTATCGCCTCTGACATTAGACAATTAGAAAATATTGAATACACTCCTGCACCAGACATTATTCACGAAGGTGCTGGACATGCTCCTATTATTGCCAACCCAGAATACGCAGAATACCTCAGACGATTCGGTGAAATTGGTTGTAAAGCCATTTCTTCTGCTCATGATTACGAAATATACGAAGCAATCCGTCTACTTTCTATTTTAAAAGAAGCAGAAGATGTTGACGCTGCGGATATCAAAAAAGCAGAAGACGAAGTAGATCGCCTACAAGCGATTACAACTGCTCCTTCTGAAATGGCATTAATTCGAAATTTACACTGGTGGACTGTCGAGTACGGATTAATTGGTACAGTTGACAATCCAAAGATCTATGGTGCTGGTTTACTCTCTTCTATTGGAGAAAGTGCATGGTGTATGACAGACAATGTTGAAAAGCTCCCTTATACTATTGAAGCAGCTACACAAGGTTTTGATATTACCAAACCACAACCTCAACTCTATGTAACACCCGATTTTGCTTACTTAAGTGAAGTATTGGAAAATTTCGCCAACAAAATGGCTTTACGCAAAGGCGGACTCGAAGGAATTCAAAAATTAATCGAGTCTAAAGCACTGGGAACAATAGAACTCAATACGGGCATCCAGATTTCAGGACACTTTACAAATGTAATTGAACACGAAGGAAAACCGGTGTATGTACAAACAACAGGAGCTACAGCTTTGTGCTACAGAGAGAAGGAACTAGTTGGACACGGCACAGAAACACATCCACATGGTTTTGGTACAGCACTAGGTCGTTTAAAAGGCATCAACCTAGCCATTGAAGACATGAGTCCACGTGATTTAAAAGCGTACAATTTATTTGAAGGACTACCTGTTACCTTGGAGTTTGAAGGAGATATTACGGTTTCGGGAACGAATATCACTGGTATTCGAAACATTCATGGTAAAATTATCTTAATCAGCTTTAAAGACTGTACAGTAAAGCATAAGGATACCGTACTCTTCCAACCGGAATGGGGAACTTATGACATGGCTGTAGGGGCAGACGTTATTTCTGCTTTCTCTGGACCTGCGGATTACAAAAGCTTCGATTTAGTGAATCACGTTCCCTCATCAAAAACAATTAAAGCGAAAAGAGATGAAAATCGCATAAAATTAGAGGGAATCTATCAGGCCGTTCGCCAGATGCGCGAAGAAAACAAAGCTATTGATTTAAATGCTACACTTGAAACTTTAATTCAATCCTACCCAACCGATTGGTTGTTGACGGTTGAAATTTTAGAACTAGCAAAAAAGAATAAGGACCAAACGCTTTTTCAAAAAGCCATGCACCGCTTAGAGCAACTAAAAGTAGAACGACCAAAAGTAGCTCACTTAATCGTTGATGGAGTAAGCATTATCGAACAAGCGTAAAAAAATATAAAAAGAATTAAGGAAGGAAAGTGGCTGATAAGTCACTTTCTTTTTTTATGGTATTTCCTTGATACTCCAATCGCCATCCCATCATATTGGTCACAACCAATAATTTACCCAATTCACTGGTCAAGCGATTTTCAGCATTTGACTTTAAACTCGATTGCTCAATCTTACGCTGTAAATCCTCTTTAATCTTAGCGTTAATCTTATTGTAATCAGAACCTGTAAAGGGATTAAATGTACTCGTTTCTACATCGTACAATTTATAATCTGGATAGATGTGTACTTCGGGTTCTGGAATATGCAGTAATTGAACCACCTTGTGCTCTTCGTCAATTTGGTACTGTAATTGAGAAAGATCGTATTCAACTGTTGCCTTTGCATTGACAATAACAACCGCTTTTTTAGTAAAGGAAACGAGATTCAACAAATATTTCTGTTGATCTTCATACGTCATCACTTGGGTATAATTTGCTTCCGTTACTATTAATTTACTAACATTCTTCAGTTGCTCTTGAATCAAATCCGAATTATATTCGATCTTACTTGTTGATTTACCAGCGAAATACTGATAGACCACTACCCCCATAAACATGAAGAATAGCATGATAAAAAATAAAAATACAACCTTGAATACTTGCCTCATAGCCTACTTGTATTATCTAAAACTCATAAAAGGATAACGTTCTAATAAATCGTCAATTTTTTCAATCAACGTATCTAAGAACTTGAGATGTTGCTCAGCTGTTGGGTTAAAAGGACGGTGATTGAGTCCTTTCTGTACCTCCTCTACTTTTTTCATCACGCCATACATTTCTTCATCAACATACTGATTAACAAATCGTTCCCAAATATACTGAATTGCCATCGCATTGGGGTGAATTAAATCTTCTGTATAGAAACGGTAGTCGCGCAATTCATCCATCAGTATTTCATAAACGGGAATATAGTACATTTTCGTATCTTCTAATCCCTCTAATGTCTCGTGTAAGGCTGCATGTAAAATACTCTTACTGCGTTGATTCTCCACAAAACCATCTTTGATATGACGTACAGGCGAAATAGAGCACAACACTTGTGCATCATTATTGATACTGCGAATCAATGTCAATATAGTGTGGTAACTCTTCGCAACCTCGTCATAGGAAAGTAAACGCTTAGTAAATTGGGTATTGGGTATTTTGTGACAATTGGCAACAAGCTCTCCTGTTTCTTTTAATTCATATACCCAAGCCGTACCAAATGTAAGGGTAATAAACGCACTTTCTCGCAAAGCTACTTGCAAATCAAACAGTTTGACATTTAGTTTCGTAACAATATCCTCTTGTTCCAATTCATTCAGATCGGAATGTGCTACAAAAGAGCTCCATATTTCTTGGTGTTCAAAAACATCTGAAGCTGTAAACACATATCCTTTAACAGCATATTCAATCAATTTCTCAATCGCTTTGGGATGAAATAAAATACCAAAAGGATTAATTGTTTGTTGGAACTGATACATCTTAAATTTTTCTCCTATGTTCACGGCAAAACAAGATCCTAAACATAAAATTTTATCTTCATACGTGATCTTTTTACCTGTATACGACAAAGGAACAACGGTACTAAAATTCATAAGCAATAGCAATTAAGAAAAAAAGATTCCTACGAATAGGAATCTTTTATGTCAGGGTTATTAGTTTAAATAATCAATAGCATGGCTGATTGCCTCTTTCATGCCCTCAGGATTTTTACCTCCTGCTGTAGCGAAGAACGCTTGTCCACCACCACCACCTTGGATATATTTACCCAATTCTCGAACAATTTGTCCAGCATTCAATCCTTTTGTTTCCACTATTTCTTTTGACACATAACAAGTCAACATGGGTTTGTCATTAGCAACAGAACCGAAAACGAGGAAGAGGTTTGTATATTCATTCCCCAATTCATACGCTAGGTCTTTCGCACCATTTGCATCTAGATCAACTTCAACAGCCAAGAAGGAAACCTCGTTAATCACTTGAATTTGTCCTTTTAGTTCCCCTTTTAAGTTTTTCGCTTTGTCTTTCAACAATTGCTCCACTTGTTTTTTCAACTTCGCATTTTCCTCTTGTAATGAAACAACGGCCTTCAACGTATCTTGTGGGTTTTTCAACACCCCTTTTAGTTCTTTTAGTGTCTGCTCTTGCTCTGCATAAAATGCCCTTGCGGCTTGATTAGTTATAGCCTCAATACGGCGAATTCCAGCTGCAACAGCCCCTTCACTTACAATTTTAAACTGCCAGATATCTGCTGTATTTTGCACGTGCGTTCCTCCACATAGCTCCATACTCTCTCCAAAGCGGATTGCGCGAACCTCATCCCCGTATTTTTCACCGAATAGCGCCATAGCTCCTTCTTCTACTGCTTGATTAAAAGGAATACTTCTTCTTTCAATCAAGGGCAATTGCTCGTGAATGCGTTGATTAACGAAATCCTCTACCAATTGCAATTCCTCCTCTGTTACTTTAGCAAAGTGCGAGAAGTCAAAACGCAAATGCGTAGGTGCAACCAAAGATCCTTTTTGTTCTACGTGCGTACCCAAAATGGTACGTAGCGCTTGATGTAGTAAGTGTGTAGCGGTGTGATTTGCCATCGATTGCTTACGCGCCTCTACATCTACTTTAGCAGTAAAAGTTCCCTCCACATTAGCAGGTAATGCTCTTACAATATGTAAAATTAAATTATTCTCTTTTTTCGTGTCGAGTACTTCAATCGATTCATTTGCTGTTACAATAGCCCCACAATCACCAACTTGTCCCCCTCCTTCTGGATAGAATGGCGTTGCATCTAATACCAGTTGGAATAATTTTCCATCTTTCTTGCTGTCTACTTTTCTGTAACGCGTGATTTTTACTTGGTTCTCCAATTGATCGTATCCAACGAATTGTTCCACATTGCCACCAATTAAAACGGTCCAATCGTCTGTTGAAACTTCTGATGCCGCTCTTGAACGCGTTTTCTGTTCATTCATTGCTGCATCAAATCCAGCTTCATCCAATTCTAAGCCTTTCTCTCTCAAAATTAAAGCGGTCAAATCGATTGGAAATCCAAACGTATCGTATAGTTCAAATGCCTTAGCTCCATCTACTACTTTTCCATTGGTTTTCTCAATTACTTGATCCAACAAATGCAATCCTTGCTCTAAAGTACGCAAGAAAGAAGCTTCTTCTTCCTTGATTACATTTTCGACCAAGTTTCTTTGAGATACAATTTCTGGAAAGAAAGCCCCCATTTGAGTAGACAATACCTCAACTAATTTATAGATAAAAGGTTCTTTGATTCCCAAAAAGGTAAATCCATAGCGAATAGCGCGACGTAAAATACGGCGAATTACATACCCAGCTCCGTTGTTTGACGGCAATTGTCCGTCGGCAATAGCAAAAGCTACTGCGCGTACGTGGTCCACCACAACGCGAATGGCAATATTAATTTTGTTTTGTTGCTCGCTAATACCTTGAACGGTATTATCTGTATAGTTTAATCCTGTGATTTCCTCTACTTTGCGGATTAATGGTGTAAATACATCTGTATCGTAATTTGATGTTACACCTTGCATAGCCATGCACAAACGTTCAAATCCCATTCCGGTATCCACGTGTTGTGCAGGTAATTTTTCTAGCGATCCATCTGCTTTACGGTTGAACTCCATGAATACGTTATTCCAGATTTCAACTACTTGTGGATGATCCGCATTCACTAAAGAGAAACCAGAAACTGCTTCTCTTTCAGCATTCGTACGCAAGTCGATGTGAATTTCAGAACAAGGCCCACAAGGTCCTTGATCTCCCATTTCCCAGAAGTTGTCCTTTTTATTTCCTAAGATGATGCGATCTTCAGATACATACTGTTTCCAAAGGTCGAAAGCTTCTTGATCAAAAGGTACATTCTCCGCCGAGTTTCCTTCAAATACAGAAACGTATAAACGGTCCTTTTCTAATTGTAAAACCTCAGTTAAAAACTCCCAAGCCCAAGCGATTGCTTCTTTTTTGAAGTAATCACCAAAAGACCAGTTCCCCAACATCTCAAACATGGTGTGGTGGTAGGTGTCAAAACCAACGTCTTCCAAGTCATTGTGCTTTCCAGAAACGCGTAAACATTTTTGTGTATCTGCAATACGCTTGCTTTTCGGCGTGGCGTTTCCTAAAAAATATTCTTTAAACTGGGCCATCCCAGAGTTGTTAAACATTAAAGTTGGATCGTCTTTCAAAACGATCGGTGCTGAAGGAACAATTAAATGTCCTTTTTCTTCAAAAAAGTTTAAAAACTTCTGACGAATTTCTTGTGATTTCATATTTTCGGAAACTAATATTTTCTATCAAACATTTGATTTACTTGCTAATTATTTCGTGTAAACCCGCATAGACCAACAAAATGTGTTAATTTTTTATTTCCATTTGTTATCTAATCCTCCATTAAACCAAAACATTGTTTAAATTTGTTGTTCAATGCCTTTTTTAATCGATCCAAGGTGTTCACAAAATTATTGCAAAAATAGTGTTTTTTAAATTATGGCTAAGGTAAAATATTATTACGATTCTGAAAAGTTAGCGTTTCACAGAATACGTCCAAAATCTTCGAAGCGAATCGTAAACATACTGCTATTCATACTATCCGCTGCAGCATTTGGATTACTTGGCTTATTTGTATTGATTAACGCCAATATTTTAGCAACACCTAAAGAAAAAATGCTCGAAAGAGAAGTTGCTGAATTTAAGACCAACTATACCTTATTAAATAAAAAGATTGACCTTATTGCAGAAGTTTTAGATGAATTAGAAGTTCGAGATAATGAAATTTACAGGGCCTATTTCAACACAGCACCTATTCCAGAAGAACAGCGCCGATCAGGGCTGGGTGGTTTAAATCGCTACAAGGAATTTAAAAACTTACAAAATGACAAGCTCTTACGACTTACTACAGAAAAAGTAGATGTTATTGCTAAGCAAACGGCTATTCAATCGCGCTCATTAGATGATATCATCAACTTAGCGAAAGGAAAGGAAAAGCTGTTAGCGGCGATTCCGGCCATTCAACCTGTAAAAAATGAAAGTTTAAAACACATGGCTTCTGGCTATGGATACCGAAGTGACCCTTTTACGAAAATTAAAAAATTTCACGCTGGCATGGATTTTTCCGTTAATATTGGAACGCCTATTTATGCCACAGGAGATGGACGTGTGACCCGTGCTAATAATCAGCTCTCTGGTTATGGTAATTTGATCGAAGTGGAACATGGATATGGATACCAAACGCGTTATGCCCACTTAAGCAAATACAACGTTACACAAGGACAAACTGTAAAAAGAGGAGATATTATCGGTTATGCAGGGAGTACAGGACGTAGTTCTGGTCCTCACCTCCACTATGAAGTCCATTACAAAGGTAACCCTGTGAATCCGTTAAACTATTACTATGGCGATATTTCTGCCAAAGAATTTGAGTTGTTGTTACAAGAAGCAAACCACGAAAATCAATCCCTAGACTAATGAAAGTTAATTTACCTGAGAAACGATATTACAGCATTGGCGAATTAGCAAAGGCTTTTGATGTCAATACTTCTTTAATCCGCTTTTGGGAAAAGGAATTCGATATCATTAAACCCAAAAAAAACGCCAAAGGCAATCGAATGTTCTCCCAACAAGACGTCAAAAATTTTGAACTCATTTACCACCTAGTAAAAGAGCGAGGCTTTACCTTGGACGGTGCAAAAGAACAACTAAAATTAAAACCAACGGAAGCCGTTGACAATTTAGAAATCATCAAGCGATTGGAATACATCAAAGAAACATTAATAAGTATAAAAAACGAACTCTAAAACAAACAAGAACATGAAAAAAATCTTACCTATTATCCTCATCGTAGTGGTACTAATCGGCGGGTACTTCTTATTATCCATGAATTACCAAAACACAGCTTTAGGACACAAACAAGCCGTAGATAAATCATGGGCTGATGTCGAAGGAGCGTACCAAAGAAGAAATGATCTAATCGGAAACTTAGTTGAAACGGTTAAAGGGGCTGCTGATTTTGAAAAATCTACCTTAGAAGCTGTAGTGAATGCAAGAGCAAAAGCAACTTCAGTTAGCATTGACCCTACCAATATGACAGAAGCACAATTGGCAAACTTCCAACAAACACAATCAGGAGTATCAAGTGCTTTAGGTCGTTTATTAGTGACTGTTGAAAAATACCCTGACTTAAAAGCAAATCAAAACTTCTTGAAATTACAAGATGAATTAGCGAGTACAGAAAATCAAATATTTACACAACGCAGTCGTTTCAACGAAACGGTACAAGTATACAATGGATATGTATTAAAAATACCGAATAAATTTTTCTTAAGTGGCTACCCTGAAAAGCCATTCTTCAAAGCAGAAGCAGGAGCTGAAAGCGCGCCAAAAGTAAAATTCTAATTCGCTATGCAACCTATTCATCAATTTTTAAGTCCATCGGATGAACAAGAAGTGATAGAAGCCATCACCCAAGCCGAGAAAAACACAACAGGCGAAATTCGAGTTCACATTGAAATGACTTCGAAAAAAGAGCCCTATGCGAGAGCACAAGAGGTGTTTTTTGAACTGGAGATGGATAAAACTTCCCATGCGAATGGCGTTTTATTTTACGTTTGTCTAACGTCTAAGGCTTTTGTTATTCTGGGAGACAAGGGGATTGATCAACGCGTACAAAAAGAAAATTTTTGGGAAGGCACAAAAGAACTTGTAATCAATCACTTCAAGCAAGGATTGTATAAACAAGGATTAATTTACGGTATACTCAAAGCAGGTAGTCAATTGAAAATTTACTTTCCCTCGACGGGAGAAAGCAACAATGAACTATCCAACGAAATATCAAAAGCTTAATAAAAAACATGCAAAAACGAAGAAACAAAGTCATATCATTTGTTGTATTTGCTTTCATTTTCCTCTGTTCGCAAGTCAATTATGCCCAATTTGATATTCCGTCTATTCCTTCAAAAGCACAGCAAACTTCGGTGTATGACTATGCTCAAATACTGAGTAGTCAACAGAATCAGGCTTTAGAACAAAGACTGATCGCGTACAGCAAAGAAACGTCAACGCAGATTGTTGTGATTACCATCCCTTCTTTACAAGGAGAGAGTATTGGTATTTTAGGACCTAAGTGGGGACAAACGTGGGGGATTGGTCAGAAAGACAAAGGCAATGGAGTACTTATCCTCTTAGCTGCTCAAGAAAGACAGATTGGTATCTATCCAGGTTATGGCGCAGAAGTTCAAATTACGGCGGGACAAGGCGGAGAATTAATTCGAAATCGAATTATTCCCGAATTCAAGAAAGGCGATTATTACGCAGGATTAAATGAGGGAGTCACAGGGATTATGGAGATGCTCGCAGGAACCTATCAAGCAGATAAAGATGCTCGTATGGATGGTGATAATGAGCTTGGAGGGCTACTTTGTGTATTTGCTATCGTTGCCCTGATCATAGGAATGATCCTATTTAAAAACAAAAATAACAACGGAGGCAGAGGCCCAGGTGGCCATTCAGGTCAACGCGGTTTCTTAGATGATTTAACCAGCATGGTAATTCTCAGCAACCTAGGAAGAAGCTCCGGTGGAGGTGGCTTTGGAGGAGGTGGAAGCTTCGGTGGTGGCGGCGGTTTTGGCGGCGGCTTCGGAGGTGGAGGTTTCTCTGGGGGTGGATCAAGTGGAAGTTGGTAACTGATACATATAAAGAGGGGGATCTTTTGGGGTCCCCCTCTCTGTTTTTTAAGACCGTCCTCTTAACCTAGTTTCATGGGTATAACAACATAATACCCCTATTTAGAGCTATCTTGTACGCATCATACTGCCTCGATAACTCCTTCCATTACCATAGTTCCCTCTATTTGCTCTTGTTTCTTTTCCGCCAAAAGCCTTTAGACTATACGTTAGAGAAAACATCACATAGCGCTTTAAAACCAAACTCTCCGAATCGACAATTGACGTTGCGTCAATCGTTCTTCTTGAACTGGTATTCTGATTCAATACATCATATACTTTTACCTTAGCCTTGAATCGATCTCCAAAAAACTCATAGGCTAAACTCATGTTCCACATATAGAAATCGCGATTATACCCACTGGCAATTTGCGAATTATAGGTATAACTGAAATCATTTCCGAACGTAAATTTATTCGGCCAATATAAAATAGTTTCCAAAGCAGCATTATGTGTATAATTACTCGCGCGATCAATATTAAAATTCTTATAACTCGACCAATTAGTATTGTAATTATAAGAAGGCGAAATTCGAAGTAAATCCCCGTAATCCAAACTCGCATATACACGCGGACTCAAACTATTGGATAGGGCATCATAAGTTACTCCATCGATATAGCCTTTACTCACACTTTGATTATAACGTAAATTAATTCCATAACGCAAGGAAAGTTCATCCCATTTCGCTGATCGGTACCACGCTCCATTCAATGACCAACTATAAGCCCCTGATATGTTCTTATACGTAGAAATACTCTTGCGATCTTCGTCATAATCAATAGCATTTACAATACTATTATTCAAAATATTGACATTTCCATAAAACGAATAACCCGAACGGGTTTGAAAATTATACGATCGATAACTCGCATTAAAGGAGTGATTTCCTGTTGGACGTAAATCGGGATTTCCTACAAAAGTGTGTAAGGGATTACTAATATCTACAATATCCAAAAGTTCCGTTGCGCGTTGGTAGGTCACATCATAGTTATACATAAATAAAAAGAAATTACCCTTCGACAGCAAATAACGCAAATTCAGTCGAATATTGGGGTCAATATACTTCTTGTCTAAGGCATAATTTTGACTATTATACAGGGCTTCTACGCTATTTTTTACAATTTGTGTTGATGTATTAAAATCAGCATTGAACTTCTTGTGCGTGAAATTAAATCCCACGTAAGGAGCGATTGTGGTTTGCACCGTCAAGTAGCGATTGGTTTGTAGCGTATTCAAATCCGTATACCCCTGTGTCGATTCGTTGTAATCGAATACTTTAGCGTCTGTAATGGTTTGATTTCTATCCCATCGATTACCGATTAACAGGGTAAGTGAATCAGTTACAGGTTGACTATACTCCAAAGAAAAAGTATAAGAATCGGTAGAATTATTCTGTTGCTGGTATTGACGTCGAATATCCTCTTTTTGTTCCGTTTGATAAAAATTTGTTGTGGATTCTTGCAAAATATCACTCGTATTAACACCATTGGAGTTCAAAAATTCTACGGTAAAGAATTGGCGATTTCTTTTTAACTTTCTCATATAGCGCATGGCATTTGAAAAGCTATTGCTCTCTCCTTTACTTATTGCCTCAGATTGACTATCATTGAGTAGCTCGCCTGAGTTATTGAGCGCCTGATCCATTGAATTCGTACTTGAGCTTGAGTAATTCGTTTGAAAATTTGGCATAATATAAAAAGAGTCTTTTTCTCCAATATAATCAATTGACACATTGGCTGAATGTCCCTCAGAATCACTTGTAGATCCTGATTCTGCATTAGTTGTAAACTCGCCCGAAGGTAAAAACTGCGTGACTGTAGATCGATTTTTACTTTCGTTGTCAGAAAAATTATAGTTATAACTACCGTTTACCTTCAATTTAGTCGAGAGGTCTTGTACAAAGTTAAGTCCTAGCATTCTCGATTCTGTAATTCCTCCTGAACTTTTCCCCATGCGCATATTGTCAAACACCTCATCCATAGAGAAGCCCATTGCATTGATATTGTTAGCAGAGCCGATAACATTCAATTGGGTTTTATCAAAAAAAGTATTGAAAAACAAACTTCCTTCATACCGTTCATCAGATCCATAGCCTCCTGTTATTTTTCCAAAATATCCTCTATTATTCTCCTCGTCAATGGTAATATTTATACTTGCAGTATCTGATTTTGCTCGTTCACCTGTAAATTTTTCTTTTTTAGTTTTCTTATCAGTCACTTGCACCTTATTGATGATTTCGGCAGGAAGATTTTCTAAAGCAATTTTGCCATCTTCACCAAAAAAAGGCTTCCCATTGACTAAGATTTCATTCACTTCTTTACCGTTGATGGTGATTTTCTTATTTTCATCCATCTGAAATCCTGGCAATTGTTTGAGCAACTGCTCCAAATTTGCATCTGGGCGTACTGAAAAAGAAGATGCATTAAATTCCAACGTATCTTTCTTTACTCGAATAGGGGGAGTATCAGCTTGAATAACCAATTCATCCAAGCTAGTAATGAGTTCTTGCAATTGAATCCTTCCCAAATTATAGGTGCTTTCTTTCGTTGGTTCTAAAGCTTGAGCATAGGGTTTAAATCCAACCATACTGGCTTTAAACAGCACTTTTTCTTCGGGCATTTTTACTTTTAAGTCAAAGTTTCCCTCCGCATTCGACATGCTGTACTCCAACACTGAATTATCTTTTTCTTTGACTACATAGACCGTTACCGCTTCGAGCGGATTTTTAACTGAATCGGTTAATTGTCCTCGAATACTAACGGTTGATTGACCAAATACAACCGAAGTAATTAGCATAAATAGTATGCTTATTATTTTTTTCATAGCAATAAAAAACGGTCTTTGTTCTCCCAAACAAAGACCGTATATTTTAGTATAATTACAATTATTTTTGTCTAAAATAGATATCGATAGGCACGCCACTAAAGTCGTAAATCTCGCGTAATTTATTCTCAACAAATCGGCGATATGGATCTTTGATATATTGAGGTAAGTTAGCAAAAAACACAAATTGAGGCGATGGCGTTGGCAATTGCATACAATATTTAATCTTGATATACTTTCCTTTAATTGCTGGCGGAGGAGTATGTTCAATAATTGGCAACATCGTTTCATTAAATTTAGAAGTTGAAATGCGATTCTTTCTATTTTCATACACTTGCACCGCAGTTTCTAAAGCCTTCAATAGACGTTGTTTGGTTATTGTAGATGTAAACACAATAGGCACATCCGTAAACGGAGCAATGCTTTCGCGAATTTTGTCTTCAAATTGTTTTGACGTTAGTGTATCCTTATCAATTAAGTCCCACTTATTTACTAAAATAACAATTCCTTTTCTATTTTTCTCTGCTAACCAGAAAATATTTTGATCTTGCCCTTCAAATCCTCTTGTGGCATCAACCATCAAGATACAAACATCACTGTGTTCAATTGCGCGAATCGAACGCATAACAGAATAAAATTCTAAATCTTCTTTTACTTTCGTTTTTCTGCGAATTCCCGCAGTATCCACGAGGTTAAAGTCGAATCCAAACTGCGTAAAACGCGTGTCAATAGCATCTCTAGTTGTTCCAGCGATATCCGTAACAATATAGCGATCTTCGCCAATAAGTGCATTGATAAAGCTCGATTTACCTGCATTAGGACGTCCTACTACAGCAAAACGAGGCAAGTCTCCATCTTCGCTTTCTTCTCTTACTTCTTCTTCTGGCAATACTTTGATTACCTCATCTAATAAATCTCCAGTACCACTACCACTCATTCCCGCAATAGGATAGATTTCTCCTAATCCTAAATTGTAAAACTCATAGGTATCTTCCATGCGCTTTCCACTATCTACCTTGTTAACCGCAACAAAAACTGGTTTTGTTTCACGGTGCAACAATTTCGCTACTTCCGCATCCATGGGCGTAATTCCCTCTTCTACATCTACAACGAATATAATGACATCTGCTTCTTCAATTGCCAAAGCAACTTGACGTCTGATTTCTTCTTCAAAAACATCGTCAGAACCTTTGATGTATCCTCCAGTATCAATCACAGAGAATTCTCTTCCGTTCCATTCTGATTTGCCGTAGTTTCTATCACGAGTTACCCCGCTAACCGAATCTACAATTGCCTCTCTCCTTTGAATCAATCGATTAAAGAAAGTGGATTTTCCTACGTTTGGTCTCCCAACTATGGCTACTATACTACTCATAAACTATTTTAATATGTCGCAAAGTTAATACTTCAATGCAATACTTTGACGCTATTATTTAATTTCTCTATTTTTTTTGATTGTATCCGAAACGCTTCAACTGATAATCGCTCGATCTCCAATCCTTATTTACCTTCACAAAAAGCTCAAGGTGTACTTTTTTAGCAAAGAATTTCTCCATTTCCATTCGGGCAGCAATACCGACCTTTTTCAAAGCAGCTCCTTTATGTCCAATCAAAATTCCTTTTTGCGTATCGCGTTCCACCATAATAATGGATTTGATGCGAATAATCTCCTCTTCTTCCAAAAATTCCTCTGTCTCAACCTCTACTGCATAAGGAATCTCTTTCTCATAGTTCAACAAAATTTTCTCGCGAATAATCTCGTTAACGAAAAAGCGCTCCGATCTATCCGTTAGAGCATCTTTAGCATAAAAGGGTGGTGATTCTGGAAGTAATTCAATAATGCGATCGTATACCGCTTGTGTATTGAACTTCTCCAAAGCTGAGATAGGAAATATCTCGGCATTGGGAACTTTTGATTTCCACAACTCGACTTGTTCTTCCAATTGCTGTTGATTTGATTTATCAATCTTGTTCAACAACAACAAAATAGGCACTTTCGAATGAATGATTCGATTAAAAAAGGCTTCGTCTTTCAGCTCTTTCTCTCCTACTTCCACCATATAAATCAACACATCTGCATCTTCAAAAGCGGATTTTACAAAATCCATCATTGATTCTTGTAATTCATACGCCGGTTTGATAATACCAGGTGTATCGGAAAATACGATCTGATAATCCTCTTCGTTTACAATTCCTAAAATACGATGTCTTGTTGTTTGTGCTTTTGACGTAATTATTGATAATCGCTCGCCCACTAATGCATTCATCAGGGTCGATTTCCCTACATTGGGATTACCTATAATGTTCACAAATCCAGCTTTATGTGCCATAAAAATATATTTTTCGGTACAAAGGTAGTTTTTATCGATGAGATAGTTGAAAAAAAATGAAAGAACTCGACCTAAATCCTTCCCAAAAAGCTTTTTTAGCGCACTAAATTTTGATTTATACGCGATTTTACTAGCTTTACTTTTTAAAAATGAAGAATAGAACGATATGATTGAAAACCAAAAACACTGGTCTAAAGTAGAATATTTACATGAAACAGTAAAAAACCCCAATATCCACATCAAAGGCAATACAAGTTATTACAGTGGCGCATGGAGTGGAACCTTTGAAGAGAGTGTTGTTCGCTATTTATATGGAGATACTTATAGTTTAAGTCAATGGGAACCTGCTTGGCCCATCGATCAATTACACATTGGATCCCATGTATGCATTGCTGCTGAAGCGGTTATCTTAATGGGGGGTAATAACACCCATCGCATGGATTGGTTTAGCCTATATCCCTTTTTAGAAACTATTGTTGAAGCTTATCAAGGCAAAGGCGACACACACATTGGTGATGGCGCTTGGATCGGCATGCGTGCGATGATCATGCCAGGCCTAGTAATCGGTGAAGGAGCTGTGATTGCCTCAGGAGCAGTTGTAACCAAAAACGTTGAACCTTATACTCTCGTAGCGGGTAATCCAGCGAAACCAATTAAAACGAGATTTGATGCCGCTACAATTGAAACCTTACTCCAATTGAAAATTTATGATTGGCCAACAACCAAATTCAAGGCCCTACAACCCTATATTACCGCCAATGACCTTGCTATCTTAGTACGTGAAAGTCATTTGTACGATGAAGCACATAAATAATCTAAAAAACAATTGGAGATAATCCCCCTATTGTTCAACTCATTAGGATTTAAACCGCAACAAACCCTCCATTTTAAAAAACTTTTATTTGGTTTTACTTGGTTTGTAGTATTATTTGTTTGTATATTTGCACCACAATATCGCGGGATAGAGCAGTAGGCAGCTCGTCGGGCTCATAACCCGAAGGTCACAGGTTCGAGTCCTGTTCCCGCTACTAAGCCAAAAAGACTTAATCGAAAGATTAGGTCTTTTTTTTGTGGTGAATGGTAAATTGTGAGTGGTGAGTGGTAGGTCGTCATGCTAAACAGCCGAATAACAAACCGAAACGCAGTGAAGGTTCATCGAACACCAAAAACAAAATATAAATTAGGTGAGATAAAAGCCAAAGAGCGAATAACTAAAGCCAAACAACAAACCGAAACGCAGTGAAGGTTCATCGAACACCAAAAACAAAATATAAATTAGGTGAGATAAAAAACACACTACTTTTTTCACTTCTTCTCCCTATAGCCCATGCAATATTGACTTTTTTATCCCTAAGGGATAAGAATATGCGGTATTGTCTCTTTGGATTTAATTCCAAATCTTTGCTGAAAATTATCGCAAATGATACCTACATTAGCTCAACAAATTGCTGAATTGAATGAAAATTTAGCCCAACAAGTACCTACAGCAATTTTAACAAGTTTTGGTCAATCCATTGAAGACCTCAAAAAATTACAACTCGAAGAAAGTGCGATTGCACTAGGTGCTCCTTTTCCAAACTTCAAACTTCAGAATACGGACAATCAAATGGTGGAATTAAGTGAATTACTGCAAAAAGGACCTGTAATCATCAGTTTCTTCCGCGGATCATGGTGCCCCTATTGCAATTTAGAACTACGTGCCTTCCAAAATAAACAAAGTCGTTTAGCGCAAGAAAATACAACAGTTGTTGCGATTTCCCCTCAACTTCCCGCGTATAACCAAGAACTAAAACAAACCCATCAGTTGGATTTCGAACTGCTTACTGATCGAGATAATCTATTGGCTAAACAAATCGGAATTGCGTTTCAATTACAAGACTATATCATTCCCATCTATGAAACATTGGGCATTGATCTTCCTACCTTCAATGGTACAACACAACATGAATTACCGATTCCCGCAGTTTTTGTATTGAATCAAGATGGGGTTATCACTTACAAATTCGTTGACTCAAACTATATGAATCGCGAGGAGTAAAGGGAAAGGGAAAGGGAAATGAGAGAATAGAAATGAGAGATGGGTAATTCTATACTGAAATAAAAGAGTATGTTTTCAATACTAAAAAAGGATTGCAATTGCAATCCTTTTTTAGTTAAGTAACTATTTCAATCTCCCATTTATCTCACTGAATTTATATTGGTTTTGGTATTCGCTACGCTTTTCCCATTTCCCTTTTCCCTTTTCCCTTTTCCCTTTTCCCTTTTCCCATTTCCCATTTCCCATTTCCATTTTCCCATTTCCATTTTCCCATTTCCATTCATTCTTTTCGAAACGCAGACATACTCATCCCCTTATGTCGTTTAAAGAATTTATTGCAATGACTTTCATCTGCAAAGCCAAATTCATCAACGATTTCATTGATTCGCTTTTCACTAAATAGCAAACGATGTTCGATTAATCGAATTTTATACGCAGATATATACGCCTGAAAAGATTCTCCACATTGTTTGCGAAAATAACTTCCTAAATAGGTTTCTGAAAGACCAAATCGCTCAGCAACTACTGCCACTTTAAGCCGTTCTGGTTCGCGAATATGCTCCTGAATATAGTTGAGAATCTGCATGATCTTCGCGTCCGTCGTCATCTCTAAGGGTTTGACTTGAATTCGAGCAATATTGCGTGCAGCGATCACCAGTATCGCATTGACCATCGGTCGAATTACATCTTCCTTATACATCAACTCCACCTTCAATACTTCTTGTAGCGTTTGCATCAACTGAGCTACTAACCGTTTATCTTCTTCGTGAACTAATACCGAAGCGGAAAGATGAGAAGCATAATACAACAGGCATTCAAGGTGATCAATACTCTTCCATTGATACTCTTTGACATAGGACTCACCAAATCGAATCACCATAAACTCACACACTCCTTCTAAGTCAAATTCATGACAATCTTGAGGCGTAATTAAAAACAAATCACCTGCTTGAAATGAAATGCGATTGCCATTTACAGCATGATATCCTTCTCCTGAAATCACATACACCAGTTCAAAAAAGTTAAACTGTCGATCGCGCAAAGGACAAACCTCTACTTTTTCATAATACACTTCCAGGGACTGATACATATTTTCTCTTGCCATACTGCAAAAATACCGAAACACACTTGATTTATACCTAAAAAACTATGCTATATCAGTCTATTTTTGCATCATATTAATTTATTTACCGAATATGATACAGCCACCTATCGAAATAGAACTGCAACAAGCAATCCTTGAAAGTCCTTATAATCAAATTGATTATGATTATTTATTGGCACACAACCCTACACAAATTCGAGCGGAAGAGCAACAAGTAGCAGATACGGAAGAGCCACTAGAGATTCCAACAGGTTTACTGGTCGACAACCATCATATTCCCTCTCGAGCGAAAAATCGAAGCATTCGCTTGAGAACCTATCGCCCGCAAAACAAGAATAATCTCCCTGTATTCGTCTATTTTCACGGGGGTGCCTTTATTTATGGTACGCCTGAACAATATGATTTTATTTTCTACCAGTTAGCCTTAGCCTTAAATATTTTAATTGTATCTGTAGATTATCGCTTAGCTCCTGAATATCCTTTTCCTGCGGCATTGGATGATGGATATGATGCGTTGCTCTGGTTAGCGCAAGAAGCAGAGCAGTTGGGGGGAAATAAAAAGAATATCAGCATTGGCGGAAGTAGTGCTGGTGGCACGATTGCCGCTTCACTTGCTCATCTAGCACGAGATAAAAAAGAAGTAACGATTCAACATCAATACCTCCTCTACCCTCCTATGGATCATCGTTTGCAAACCGCTTCTATGCAAACCTTAGCTGAAGCTCCGATGCAAACCCGTCAAAGTGCGCATTGGATGTGGAAATATTACTTAGCGAAAAAACACACTACTCCACCTCTCTATGCAGTCCCTTTGTTACAAACAAACTTCGCTAATCTACCGTCTACTACAATTATTGTGGCTGAGTTTGATCCTTTAAAAGATGAAGCCAAACACTATGGAATGCAACTAAAAGAAGCAGGCGTATCCGTAACCATCAAAGAAATAAAAGGGGCTACTCATGTTTTTGATTTTTTCCCAACAACTATGGCACGCGAATTTTGGCAACAACAAACCCGCTATTTACAAACTATTTTAAATCGATAATAACGTGAATATACTAGTGATCAACGGACACCCCAATCCAGATAGCCTTAATACAGCCATCGCACAAACCTATATCGAAACGGCAAGAGCTTTAGGAGCCTCCGTGCGCGCTATCTCCCTATAGGCAAATTAAACTTTAATCCTAATCTCCAATATGGTTATACCCAACGCATGGAACTAGAACCCGATTTACTCCGCGCATGGGATGATATCTATTGGAGTACGCATCAAGTATGGATTCATCCGATGTGGTGGGTAGGTATGCCAGCAGTAATGAAAGGATTTTTTGATCGTTTATTTTTGCCTGGATTAGTCTTTAAACATCACACTACGGGAAATACACAAGGACTTCTAACAGGAAAAACAGCGCGTATTCTCGTTACTATGGGCGATTTATCTCCTCAGGTACATCAAGAAATCTACCAATCTACTGGAATAATACCGCTCAAAGATGGGATCTTAGCATACTGTGGAGTTCAAACGGAAGCTGTTGATACTATAGGCCCGTTGAATGATTTTAGCCAACAAGACATTCAACAACTCCTCATACAAGTAGCACATGCCGCAAAAAAGGATATCAACCGATACACAAAAATTGTTTTTCAAAAAAATAAACAACAGACAACCAAGTAATAATCAAGGAAATAAAAACAAAAAAAGGTTATAAATTAAATACTTTTTTGTTTTTATTTGTTTTGTATTACTATTTGTTTGTATATTTGCACCACAATAGCGCGGGATAGAGCAGTAGGCAGCTCGTCGGGCTCATAACCCGAAGGTCACAGGTTCGAGTCCTGTTCCCGCTACTAAGCCAAAAAGACTTAATCTAACGATTAAGTCTTTTTTTTTGTTCTGTTGTCAACTAAAAAAGCTTCCTTATAGTCGTTAGTATCCTACTGTTTCTTCCATCGTTGGACGTGCACGATCTCCTGCTATCACTCCTAAAATTAAGTTTTTTACATTTTCATTGACTTCATCCTTAGGTTCTAATACCAAAGCTTGTTCGATTAAAGCTAAAGCTTCATTGTCTCGTTCCGCCAAGACTAAATTCATTGCATGATTGCCCATTAAAGCAAAATCATTGGGTTTTCGTTCCATGGATGCTGCTGAATAATAAAGGGCCTTTTCTAAATCCTGCAAATGAATTGCTTCAAGTGCCGCCTCCATCGGAATAGCGTGGTTCTCTTCATTACTAACAAAAGCTTTTTCTAATAAGCTTAAAGCTTCTTCGTGACGACCTAAGCGTTGTAGTGCTTTAGCCTTTAGCACCATACTTGGCCAATGATCTTCAATTAAGGCTAAGCACTGTTTAAAATAATCTACTGACTCTTCTAACTTCAACTGATCCGCAGGATCTAAACTCTCCATGCGGTATCCACCTAACAGGATAAGACCATCTTGTTTTTCACAAGCTAAATCGTATAGTTTAGTAAAATTTTCTGTTTGAATTCGCTCTGCCTCATCGGCATCAATTTGGTCGTAAATAGTTCCGTTCATCAATTGCTCAATTTCCTCTGGAACCAATTCTTTACCATAACCAGAATAGGGATTTAAAATAAATGAAGCCCCTTTGGTCATCGAGAATAGATCTTGTCCTTTTAAACTGATGTAGGACACTTTTTTTTCGTTGATGATATCTTGATCAAAAATGCGATTTAGTGAAGTAAAAACGGGAATTTGTCCCCCCTCAAAGGAAACTAGCTTTAACTTGCCATTTTCTTCCACCACTTGTTCACCTTCTTCTGCTTCCAAATAGTCAGGTGTCAAAACGATCAGCTGATTCCAAATCAATTTTTGGTAAAAATATTTTTGAGCATCACTGCTGGAAGGCGCTTCCATAAGATAACGCTCTAACTCATTTTCGGGAAATGTTGATTTATTTGCTTTCTTCTTTTTAAAAAGATCTAATAATTTCATTTTCTTTTATACACTTAATTAATAGCAGTTAAAATCGAGGTTAGTGTCCTTGGTATATAACCGCCTTGCTTTTTTCGATAGCTATTAAAGATACAATAAACGCAAGTGCTATACTAAACACTTAACAATTCATTACAACTCCGAAAAAAAGGTATTGAGTCCATAAAAAGTTAGGGGACATCTGATAAATAAACGGTATTTTTGATTACAAATGTGCTGAAATAATAGCCTCGATTTGACTTGCCTTGTTGACTGTCATAAAGTGTCCTCCACCAACAATAGAGTAGTCCACAGTCACAAGTCGGTGCGGCAATAATCGATCCCGATCGCCGTGAATATGCAGAACATTCGATGGAATAGTTGTGTTATTCCAGGTTAGAATAGCATCAATAGCCCATCGAAGAAACACAGGATCTGTATCGTCCAAAATAGCTTTTAGCAATTTTTTATCCTCTTGCGTATGCACCCCAAAAAACCAATACGTCAAGCTATTGCTTCGCTTTAAACATGCAGTAGGCAGTAGGGTGTGTACTTTTAATCGCCCTAATAAACGAAACAATAGAGGTATTTCAGCTTTTTCTTTCGCAGAAGCGATACATATTATTTTTTGTACAGCGAGAATTTTCGCAATTTCGATAGCCACCATTCCTCCAAAAGACAACCCAATAAGTATGGGATGTGCTGTTGTTATTTGCTGTGCCATGCGTTTGGCATAAGCAGCTAAAGATTCATGTTTTACTGGTAGTACCCAGGCCAAAAAGGTGACCCTCATGTTTTCGAAACGAAAGTGCTCAAAAACACGATGGTCTACTCCAAGTCCACTAAGTACATAGACCTCCTTCATGCTTCCCTTTCTCTTTATTTCGCTTTATGGGAAACACCTATCTTCAAATTTTCTTTGATTTTGGTGCGTATTTTGACTACTGTAACCGGTTTTTCAAAGCCCAATTGATCCAAAACAATCACTTCAGAGTCTAAGATGTAATCTTTATCTATCAACACATATTGAGGCTTAACATTCAATACAGCTTGATTAATCATAAAAACTACATTCTCATTCACTAATCCAGCATCTTTTAGCCATTCTGTTAAGGTGAGCAATTGTAGTTGTTTGGCATCCTTGGTTTCTATTTTAATTTTGCGATCGTAAGTAAATCCATCTAGTGCAAAAGCTCCCTTTTCCAACATAACATCTTTGATCATTTTAGGATTTAATCCCAAGCTACTATAACCTGAATATACCTTATTCTCAATCTCCATCACATAGGAATAATTGTGTCGATTCAAATCGGCTAGATTAAACGTAGATTCCGCCACAGCGGAAGGATTTATTTTTTCTTTAGACTGAGCGATAGTAGCGCTGCTCCACAGTCCTAATGTACTTAGACAAGTAAGGTATAAAATGCGTTTCATGTTGTTTATTTTCTACTAAATGTAAACAAAAAAACACGTAATAAACACAAATACAAAAAAAAAGGCTTGTACCATTTGTACAAACCTTTTCTTTATCTTTATTTACATCAGTGCTGCAGCAATATCTTCCCATTCCTGCATCAATCCCTCTACTTTCTTTTTATTCTTCTCATATGCGCTAAAAAACGCTTCATCTTGCATAAGTTTTTCGTAATCTACAGCTAAACGCTCATCGTCTTTGGCAATTTTCTTTTCTAAATCACTGATCTCGCTTTCAATTTTACTCAATCGATTTTGCAGCGTCTTTTGTTTTTTCTGATCTTCATAAGACAAGGTTACTGCTTTCTTCTCTTCTACCTTGACCACTTGAGGCTCTTGTTTATCACTTTTCTTCTCGATCTCTCGCATATTTTGCGCCTTGCGTTCCTCTAGGAAGTAGTTGATATCACCTAAATATTCCTTGATTTTTTGATCCTTGAATTCGTAGACTAAATTGGTTAATCCTTGTAAGAAATCACGATCGTGGGAAACTAAGATCAAGGTTCCTTTAAAATTTAGCAACGCCTGTTTCAATACGTTTTTCGACTTAATATCCAAGTGATTCGTCGGCTCATCCATTAGCAATACGTTGATAGGTGAAAGTAACATACGACATAAAGCCAAGCGATTTCGCTCACCCCCTGACAATACTTTTACTTTCTTTTCTACATCGTCTCCTCTAAATAAGAAAGCACCTAGCATATCGCGAACTTTGACGCGGTTGCCATCTGTAGCAGCATCCAGCATGGTATCTAAAAGCGTTTTTTCGCCATCTAAATAATCCGCTTGATTTTGCGCAAAATAGCCAATTTGCACGTTGTGTCCCACTTTAATTGACCCCTCGTATTCAAATTCTTTCATTACCGCTTTGATCAACGTAGACTTTCCTTGTCCATTCTGTCCAACGAAGGCAATTTTACTTCCGCGCTCAATCAAGAAATTCACGTCTTTAAAGATTACTTTATCGCCAAAACGCTTGGTAACATTCTCCATTTCCAATACGACCTTTCCAGGATCAATACTTACAGGAAAGGAGATATTCATCACAGCATTATCATCTTCATCAACCTCAATGCGCTCAACCTTATCTAGTTTTTTAATTAGCGATTGCGCCATGGACGCTTTTGTTGCTTTGTAGCGGAAACGCTCGATCAATTTCTCTGTTTCCTCTATTTTTTTAGCTTGATTTTTTTGAGCAGCCAATTGCATTTCGCGTAATTCTTCACGCAATACCAAGTATTCAGAATACGGCTTATCAAAATCGTAAATCTTACCCAATGAAATTTCAATGGTGCGGTTTGTTACGTTATCCAAGAACATTTTATCGTGGGAAATAATTACCACAGCGCCTGGATATCCTTTTAAAAAGTTTTCCAACCAGATGATACTTTCAATATCCAAGTGGTTGGTTGGCTCATCGAGTAATAGTACATCATTATCTTGCAACAAGAGCTTAGCTAATTCGATACGCATGCGCCACCCCCCAGAGAATGTATCAGTAAGATTATCAAAATCTTCACGTTTGAAACCCAATCCTTGGAGTACGCGCTCAGTATTTCCGACATAGTTATATCCCCCAATAATTTCAAAACGATGGGTTAAATCACTCAATTTCTCAATCAACTCACTGTAGGATTCCGATTCATAATCCGTACGTTCAGCTAATTCTTTATTGACGCGATCCAGCGCTGCTTCAACTTCTTTAATTTCTACAAAGGCTTGGTAGGCTTCTTCTAGTACCGTTCTTCCAGGAATAAAATCAATATCCTGACGTAGGAATCCTATTTTAAGTTCCTTTTCCATCGCGATACTACCCGTATCAGGTTCCATATCGCGAGATAAAAGTTTCAACATCGTTGACTTTCCAGCTCCATTTTTCCCCACTAAACCAACACGGTCACCAGCTCCAATTCTGAATGTAACGCTTTCAAATAAAAACTCTCCTGAAAACGAAACAGACAAATTATGTATATTCAACATAAATACTACTTCTTTAATTTAAATTTTTTGTAGCGGTGAATGGATATATTTTCCTCCAACGCTATATCTTTTTCTATGTAATTGTATAATTGCTCAGCCAAATAAGGCGCAAGCAAGACTCCTCGCGTTCCCAAGCCGTTCAAAACGAGAATACGGTCAGATTCTATACTTCTACCTAACAAAGGGCGTCTATCTTTCACAGTTGGCCGAATACCCGCCATGTGTTCGACTACTTCAAAATCGAGCGTAATAAAACTACGCAATCCTTCCAAAAGTTCTTCTTTACCTGCCGGCGTAGGATCATCTGTTTTGTCTTCCCAATTATAAGTGGCTCCTACTTTATAAAGATCGTTTCCAATTGGAATTAAAAACACCCCTGCTTTTAGCATAAAATCGCAGTTTAAGTTTGGTATTTTCACAATCATCAACTCTCCTTTGGTACCATCTAAGGGTAGCGTATTAAAAAAAGGATTCTGCAATAAACCGAAACCTTCCGCAAAAACAATGCGGTGTGCCTGAATACCTTTGTATGAAATACCTTGCTCATCATATTGCAAAGCCGCATAGTCGAACGATTCTTTTTTATAACATCCCAATTGGGTCAGATATTGCCGATAAGCAGGGATTAAATCATCGGTTTCCAAATAACCAGTTGCCATCACTTTACCTAATCCAAAGGGCAAATCTACTCCATCTAATTGCTTCTTTTCAATTTCGGGAGATAAAAAAGCATTTAGATTGGGACGATCTGCGGCCTGAAACCAATTATTTTGCTCTTCAATAGAAGCCAAACGACGGTATAATGCCATAGGATGCCAACATGAAATCTGTAATTTCTCCTCCAGTGCAGGATAAAAAACTTCTGCTAAAGTAAGTTGTTCTTTGACCTTCCAAACATCAGTAAAGCGCTTTAGAACAACAGGATTATACATCCCTCCTGCAACTAAGGAGGACGATCGTTCTTCTGCATCGATCACGATAAACGTTTTTCCTTCTTGGGCTAATTTCTCAGTAAAAGCAATTCCAGCTAATCCTGTTCCAACAACAATATAATCCACCATAGGTCAAATAATAAAAAAAGCTCTTATCTAATTTAGATAAGAGCTTTATAAATTAGTAATTACAAAATTAGTAATTCCATAAATCATCTTCAAGGTTTCTGATCAATTCTTTGATGCGCTCGCCTTCAAATAATTGACTTAACTCCCCACCTTTGATATAATCGTTAATACGTGAATCTCCGTATTGATTATCTGCTTTATAAATCGTAGAGCTAAAGCGTCTTGCGTTTAACAAATGATCAAAATTCATTGGATTCATCGGGTTTTTAGAGTTGAATACTTGTGCTTCGAACAAGGTATTTCTAGCATCTGGGAAGAAAATCCAGAAAAGTTCTACTGCGTTTTCAACTTCTGCACCTTTGGTATACAAATCTACTACTACTGGCGCGATACCTAAAAGACGGTATTTCAACTGACCTTCATTGCGATCAAAATACCACATCCCTACTACGTGGTACGATTTTACATCAGATGGACGTAATTCTACACGTTGAATATATTCTTCTGGAATTCTTTCACCAGCATTATAGTATTCAATACCAGCATCTGTAGTATCAATTTTAACGAAAGATGTTTCAAGTTCCTTTAACGTTCTTTTTCTTTTAAAGTCACTATCATCATATACTTCTGTGATAGCTCCAGACTTAATACCGTCAATCAAAGCTTGGAACATTGATTTTCTTCCATCGCCCGAAACTTCTTCGATTGGATAGTAATAAGACTCATTTGCTTTCTCTTCTAGAGAAATGTTTTCCCATACTTTTATACCAAATAGGATATCCTTATCTGCTACATACCCGTATGGAATTGGCCCTTCGCTTTGTACGTATATATCTTGAATACTTTTAATTCCGATTTCTTCTGCTGACTTAGCATTTAACAAGTTTTTTTGTGCAGATGCTTGCAATGAGAATATCGAAAATGCTACAAATAGTGAAATTTTTTTCCAGTTCATATTATTCAAAGTTTTCTTCTATTATTTATTTCGAAATTACATGATTTCGAATGTACAAGGAGCTGTTTTCTTTAATGCGTAATCACCCGCACCATCTAAACGCACCTTGATATCAGAAATAACCACTACATCTCCTAGTCTTGCTTTTGAAATTGCAGCTTTCGCTCTGTCATTCATTCTATTTCCTTGAACGACCACAGATGGTTGTCCTGGAACTTGCAATACAAATCCTGTAACTGTTAATCCTAATTCAAAATCAAAATCTTCTAATTTTGCACCAATCGTTACGATCTCTAAGTTAGACTTAGGACCTTTCGCAGCATACTCACCACGAACTGTACCACGAGGTGCAGGAATATCTTTAATTCTAAATACTTTTTTGTCGCTTACAGTTGATCCGTCAGGTAATTTTCCAGATACGTTAATTGTAACTTCTCTACCTGCTTGCGGACGCATATTATACTGCCCTGCTTTTCCACCTTTTGATAAACCAGGCGCATTTGCTACTACTTTATCATCAGAAATACCAGCAAATGAAATAGTCATTGGGTTCACAACCCCGCGGTATACCACGTTCATTTTATCTGCAGAGATATTCGCTGAATTCGGTTTTGGCACTACAACATAGTTTCCTTTGATATCGATTTCAACTGGTTTTCCATCTTCCATGAACGTAAATTTACCTTTTACATCATGTTCTCCAACGTTACCTGTACCGAAGCTCAGGTTTACTTGCCCATCTTCTAAAGCTTGAGTTAAATCAACTTTTTGTCCATTTACCACTACTTCAGTAGGAACTGTAGATTTATCATAACGTCCTAATACAACTTTTCCTTTAAACTGCTCTCCAGCAAAGAAAGCTGATTTTTCAGGGATTACAATTGCAGCATAGTTACGCATTGAAGCCGCTTGACTTAATGTATTACCTAATAATACGTTATAGTAATCATGCTCAATAATCATCGCATCATTTTGCATTGTCGATAACTTCGTTAAAGACGCAATTGCAGGAAACCCTTGGAAATTGTAATTTAAATACGGTTTGACTACCCCTTCAGCATCTTTTACATCCGAAATATCAAATCTATTTTGCACTTCTGAAACGATTGGAATAAACTTCACGTCATCCCCAATAATTTCTAAGATTGTGCTTTTGTATTTTTCAATTGCTCCGATAAACTCTTCTCCTTCTGCAGAATATTTATCACCTTTAAACCAGGCTTGATCAATTACATCGCCTTTTTCCATGCGCTCTGCTGGTAATTTACCATCCACACGTTGCTCTTCTAAAGGATCTGTAATTTGTTTCTTAACAACGGCAACATAATCGTAAAACTCTTTTGTTACTGCTGCTACTTGCTTAGCTTTCTTATAAGGCTCGCCAAAACGAGTTGGATCATCTGCTGATTTAGCTTCTAAACCTCCTAATAAATTGCTATTATTATCTATCGCCGAAATATTCGACGATTCAAATTTGTCGTTTACCATACCAAAAGCTGATAAAACCTCCTTTGACATCTGAAGTGCCATCATCGCGATGAACACAAGATACATAAGGTTAATCATCCTTTGCCTAGGCGTCAATTTTGCTCCTCCTGCCATTATTTATAACTTTATCTGATTATAAATTAATTAGCACCGCGGTGACCCATTGCAGAAAGCATACCTCCATAAACTGTGTTTAAAGAAGCTAGATTGCCTGTCAAAGCAGACATTTGCTCTTTTAATTTGATGTTATTTTCAGCAACTTCTTTATTGATCTCAGCATTGCGCGTTGCGCTTTCCAATTGAACTTTATACATTGAGTTTAAAGATTCTAATTGAGCAGCAGCCAATGACATTTCTTCAGCGTATTTTCTTGTAGAAGCAACTGAATCAACTGTTGGAGCGATTTCTTTCGATGCTGCTTCAAAGTTTCTGATACTTCTATTTAAGCTATTCATTAATTCACCATCAATTTTGGCTTCTTTAAGTAAATCATCTAATTTTTTAGATAACATTCCTTGCTCTTCAGTTCCTCCACCTACAAATCCTACAGCACCACTACCGCCACCTCTAACTTGTGTTGGTTCTCCGCCTTTTAATTCGGGATAAACTTTAGACCAGTCTAACTCGTCATCAACTGGTTCAAAAGCAGATATCGCAAAAATAAGAGCTTCTACAACCAATCCTAAAGTTAGCATATTATTTCCATTAATTGGACCTAACTCCATGTGCGTAATTTTAAATAATGCACCGATAATTACAACTGAAGCCCCCATTCCATAACAGAAGTTCATTACTTTTTTAGGTATTGCCATAATTTTTTAATTGTTTTAATTGTTTGTCTATAATCTATAATTGTTTTGGTTCAAAATTATCTTGCCATTTTAGCGGCGTTGCTTCTTGACATCGATCCAGAAACAGATTGTACTAATCTAAATCCGATATATGATCTAGCCGAGTCTGCATATTCAGAATCACGAGTTGCCACTTGTAACATATAAGCAGGGTCTCTCCAAGATCCTCCTCTGATTACTTTTAATGGTGTCTCAGATCTGATATTTTTTGGTTTTAAGCTTGACATAAAGTCATAAGACGATGAGTCATAAGGTGAACTCGTCCATTCAGCAACGTTTCCAGACATATTGTATAGATTATATCCATTTGGCGGATATGCACGTGCTTCAGCTGTATAAGTAGCTCCATCCGCTGCATAATCAAAACGACTTGGTTTGAAGTTAGCCATGAAACATCCTTTTTCATCTGTTGTGTAAGGACCACCCCAAGGATACATTGCTCCTTCTAAACCACCTCTAGCTGCAAATTCCCATTCGCTTTCCATTGGCAATCTGTACTCATGTACTTCTGAAGGCATGCGTTTTGAACGTAAGAATGTATTTTTGTACAAGGTTCTCCACGCTGCAAATGCTCTTGCTTGGTGCCAGTTTACTCCTACTACTGGATATTCTCCGAAAGCTTCATGCCAGAAATAATCATTGTGCATTGGCTCGTTGTAAGAATATTGGAATTCTTTAATCCAACGTGTTGTATCTGGATAGATCAACAATGTTTCTGTTTTTAGGTGTCTGTTGCGTTTTCCACGAGGATCTACGCCTTTATCTTTCATTGCTCCTTCTAAATCCACATAGGTGTACTTGAAGCTAAGTTTAGATGCATCAAACATACCCAACCCATTATATGTTTCCGAAGCTGGAATGTACAACGAGTCCATAACCTCTACATAGTATTCATCTGGATAACGATCTACAGACGAAGGTAGATTTACTTTTTTGTTTAATCTTCTTCCAGCATACATATCATCACTGCTATCCATGCTGTAGTAGTTCTCATACATATATCTTTGATAAGGCGTCATGCGATCTAGATTCTCTTCATTGTCTAAAAATGCATATGCACCAATACCACCACCATCGGGAGTTAACCCCATATCATCAGCTGCAATAGCTAAACGAGTTCGGATAACCGAATCCTTTACCCATTCAACGAATTTTCTATACTGGTTGTTTGTAACTGCAGTTTCATCCATATAGAACGAACCAACCGTTACCGTTTTTGTTGGAGCATCCTGTGCACCAAGGAAATCTTCGTTTGATTGTCCCATTGTAAAAGTCCCACCAGGAACTAAAGACATACCATGAGGCTTCGTAGTTGACCATCTCTTTCCTTCTGTTCCTCCTAACAACTCACCTCGATCTCCAGTACCACAGCTGCATACCAAAGCTAAAACTGCTCCTAACGTAATGATCTTCTTCATATATTATTTAGGTTTTCTTATATACTTCTTAAAAATGTAAACGTATTCAATTATTTTTAATTTTCAAAAACAAAGCTAAAAAAAATTTAGTTTATATTTAACATATATAAATGTTAAATTTTTTTTAGTCAAACTAAACTCTTTTTAAATGCTCTCCACCACCTATCAGGTAGTTGCTGAGCAATGGCATTTTGGTAATCTTCATAACTACATGGCAACAAAGTTTTCTTCATTAACTTTTCGTTAACACCCCCACCAACATTCACCTCGATCCACCATCTACCCGAAACATCACTCTTGTAGAATACTAAGTTTTCATAGTCATCAAATGGCACTATGTACTTGATGTAATTATCTTTACAAGCAAAAGGGTATTCATTATAACGGTAATTAACACCTTCTATAAAATACCACAACAGTTGTCCCAATAATAACGTTTCGTTTACTTGATTATTGTAATTAAACACTCCAAAAGTGCTAACCTTGTCACTTAAACCGCTGTATCGAGCCAAAGAACATATTTCTCGTCCATCAAATCCGTTGGGATTATATGTCGTAAAATTACCAGAATCACTCGACTTTACAGCATTAATATCGATACTTACAATATCCGCATCACGTAAAACGGGTTCTGCCAGTGCAATATTATTAATAATTTCGCCAACTCTGTATGCTTCAAAGTATAAACTTTCAATTAAATCGATCTCTTCTTGCGAATTATAATACGTTTGGTAGCCTAAATTTGAAAAATTAAACAAATTATTGGGTTCTTCTAGAATAATTCTCGACAAAAAACTTTCTGCAGGGTGACTTCCATCTTTAGCGACATCTAATTTGTGATCGATACAAACCAAGTTGACCATTTGTTCTAATTTGTCATAGCCTCGGTACAAAGCATATGTTAAATCTTGACTTCCACCAATCACAACGGGAATCGTTCCATTTTTAACTAAATCTGCAATAACTTTCCCCAACAAGAAATACGTATCTTCAACAGATTCTCCAGGTGCTATATCTCCTAAATCCACGATTCGAACATGCCAATTGCCAGGAAATAACGTATAGAACGATTTTCGAACCTTCATCAAATCAACCGTTTCAACATCAGAGGCTAATCCTCTGTTATCCGTCACTCCGATAATTGCAATCTTATATTGATCATACTTATCGAAATCTCCGCCTGAGTGAAAATGAACCTTCTTACCCAAACTTTGACTGGGTAATCCGTCTATATAATTCCTAAACTCAACACTAACTGGACGTAAAAGCTCTAACATACCTTCTCTATTCAATTATTTCTTTGTTGTCGTTTTCTTCGCTGCAGGTTTCTTTGCAGTAGTTTTAGCGGCAGGTTTTTTCGTTGCCGCTTTAGTCTTTTTAGCTGGTGTTTTTGCCTCAATCATCGCTTTTACTTCCTCCAAGGTTAACGCTTGCGCATCGACATCTTTAGAAAGCTCAATTTTAACCTTACCTTTTAAGATCACAGATCTTCCCCATCTCGCTTTTTCTACGCGAATTCCCTCTTCGGTCCAATCGTGAATAACCTTGTCTTTTTCTTTTTGAATTTTATCTTCAATTAATTCAATTACATCTTGATTCGAAAGATTGTCAAAGTCGTATTTTTTATTAACATTAATAAAAATTCCATTCCATTTTAGGTAGGGACCAAATCGCCCTACTCCTTTTTGAACGGGTAAATCTTTATAGGTAGCGATTGGTCGATCTGCTTCTTCCTTTTCTTTAATAAAACCTAATGCCGTTTCATAGGACACATCCAATGGTTCTAATCCTTTTGGCAGTGAAATAAACGTCTTACCCACACGCACATAGGGACCAAATCGCCCATTGTTAACTTCAACCTCTTCTCCATTGTACTCGCCTAACATTTTAGGCAACAAGAATAACTTTAACGCCTCTTCTAAGGAGATGGTACCAATATTTTGATCTGGTGCTAAACTTGCAAATTGTTTGTTTTCATCCTCTGCATCCCCAATCTGTGCCATAGGTCCAAACTTCCCAAGGCGAACCAAAACGGGTTTACCGGAGACTGGATCCGTTCCCAAGATGCGCTCACCTGATTCGCGCTCTGCATTTTCCTCTACATCTTTTACTGTTGGATGAAAATGGTCGTAAAACTCGCGCATCATCTTGGCCCAATCTTCTTCTCCTGCAGCAATTGCATCAAAGTCTTCCTCTACTTTTGCTGTGAAATTATAATCTAAAATGGTCTTGAAATTCTTAACTAAGAAGTCGGTCACAATAATTCCAATATCTGTTGGTATCATTTTCCCTTTATCAGACCCCGTTTTTTCAACAAGCACCTTCTCTGTAACAGCAGCCTGCGCTAAGGTCATTACTTTATAAGGACGTTCTTTTCCTTCTGTGGTTCCTTTTTCCACATAATTACGCGCTATAATCGTCGAGATTGTTGGCGCATAGGTAGATGGACGACCAATTCCCAGCTCTTCTAATTTTTTTACTAACGAAGCTTCTGTATAACGAGCAGCAGGTTTGCTAAAGCGTTGTGTTGCTACCATAGTATTAGACAATAGCGGTTCCCCAACCCTTAGGTGAGGTAAAATACCTTCTACTTCTTCATCTTCATCATCGTGACCTTCTAAATACACTTTCAGGAAACCATCGAATAACAGCACTTCTCCTGTTGCAACAAATAAGTCATTGTATTTATTAGCACCAATTTTCACATTGGTTCGCTCTAATTTAGCATCACTCATTTGAGAAGCCAATGTACGCTTCCAGATCAAGTCGTATAGACGGGCTTGGTCTCTGTCCAAAGGCACAGCATGTAGCGCCATATTCGTTGGTCGAATGGCCTCGTGCGCTTCCTGAGCTCCTTTACTTTTTGTTACATAACTTCTCGATTGTACATATTCTGCACCGTAAGATTTTGTGATCTCCGCAGCAGCGGCTTTGGTAGCCTCTTCAGATAGATTCACACTATCCGTTCTCATGTAGGTAATAAATCCTTCTTCGTACAAACGCTGTGCTAACATCATGGTTTGCCCAACTGAATAATATAATTTACGCGCAGCTTCCTGTTGCAACGTTGACGTTGTAAATGGAGCAGCTGGCGATTTCTTTGCAGGTTTGGTTTCTAAATCCTTAATGGCATAATTCGCTCCTATATTAAGGTTTAAAAAATCTTTCGCCTCTTGTTCACTTGTAAAGTTTTTCGACAAGCGAGCTTTAACTACTTTTCCTTCTTCTGTTTTAAACTCTGCCGTTATCACATAAGAAGATTCTACGTTGAATTCGTTGATTTCTTTTTCTCTTTCGACAATCAGTCGAACAGCAACAGACTGTACGCGTCCTGCGGACAATCCGCCTTTCACTTTTTTCCACAACACAGGCGATAATTCATACCCTACCAAACGGTCCAATACACGTCTCGCTTGTTGTGCATTTACTAAATTGTAATTAATTCCTCTGGGATTTTCAATGGCTTTTAAAATCGCTGATTTAGTAATCTCGTGAAAAACAATGCGTTTCGTTTTATTTTGATCTAACTTTAATTCTTCCGCCAAATGCCAGGCAATAGCCTCTCCCTCGCGGTCCTCATCGGAAGCCAACCAAACAGTTTCTGCTGTTTTAGAAAGATCCTTTAACTTTTTTACTACTGCTTTTTTATCACTCGAAACCTCGTATTTGGGTTTGAAATTATCTTCTACATTTACTCCTATCTCTTTAGCAGGCAAATCAGCAATGTGCCCATAGCTCGATTCTACCTGATAATCTTTTCCTAAAAATTTCTCTATTGTTTTTGCCTTTGCAGGCGACTCCACGATCACTAAATTCTTTGCCATACTTCATTGTTTTGTGAAGCAAAAATATGTGTTTTTTCTTAATATTTCCACTTCAACCGATATTATTCATACTTTCTCTTAAAATCCTTTCGGAGGATTTAAAAAATCTACACTTTTTTAACGTTGATTACCAAAAAAAAACTTTTTTTACCAAACGCCTCCTATAAAAAGAAATTCGCTCAAAAGTAAAAAAACAAAAGTAATTAACGCGTACCTTCGGGTGTATTTTACTTTAGCTATACATTCAAAACACCATTAAATAAAGAAATCTCAACGAATACTCCCCTAAAAAAACCGCTCTTATTCGCTTCCTTCTTTCCTTATATACTCCTTCCCTAGCTCCTTTCTTTTCCTTTCCTCTTACCTACAAGAATGCCATGCTTTGCCTATACCTACAAAAACACTGGTTCAAGTACCCTTCGACAATCCTTCGTGTTTCGCTAGTAAAAACAGGCTTTTCTCGAAGCACTGTCGAAGCATTCTCGGGGCATTGTCAACGCAGTATTAACCCTTATCTATTCAAATCAAGCGGTTTTTCCTCCTTGCCAATTTATTTTTCCTTTCAAACAGCGGTTTCGAACTAGAAAGATGAAGAGCAATAAAATAGCTAAGAGCGTCTTAAATATAAAGCTGTCAACTTGTCAGTAAATAAAATTAAACTATCTTTGTACTCTAAAATAAAACTCCCTTTTAAATAATCATATGGAAAAGGTAATTGACGAAAATAAACAAGGAACAAGCTTACAGCTAGAACAGAATAAAGACAATACAAAGAAGCTTTTTATTGAAAGCTACGGATGTCAAATGAACTTTTCTGACAGTGAAATTGTTGCCTCCATTTTATCTGACGCAGGATACAATACAACCAATAATCTAGAAGAAGCTGATTTAGTATTAGTAAACACTTGTTCGATTCGTGATAAGGCCGAACAAACTGTACGCAAGCGCCTAGATCAATACAACCGCATCAAAAGAAAAAACCCAGGCATGAAAGTGGGGGTTTTGGGGTGTATGGCCGAACGCTTAAAGAGTAAATTCTTAGAAGAGGAAAAAATTGTAGACATGGTTGTTGGTCCAGATGCATACAAAGATTTACCAAATCTCCTCAAAGAAGTAGACGAAGGACGCGATGCCATCAATGTTATATTATCCAAAGACGAAACCTATGGTGATATTTCACCTGTTCGTTTGCAAAGTAATGGCGTAACGGCTTTCGTATCGATTACAAGAGGATGTGATAATATGTGTACGTTCTGCGTGGTTCCATTTACACGAGGACGCGAACGCAGTAGAGAACCGCACAGTATTATTTCAGAAATTCAAGATCTTTACGAAAGAGGCTTTAAGGAAATTACCTTATTAGGACAAAACGTAGACAGTTACCTTTGGTATGGCGGTGGTTTGAAAAAAGACTTCGACAAAGCAACTGAAATTCAAAAAGCTACAGCTGTTGACTTCGCTCAACTTCTGGATCTATGTGCAACCAAATTTCCAAAAATGAGATTTCGTTTTTCAACGTCAAATCCACAGGATATGCACATGGAAGTGATTGAAGTTATTGCTCGTCACGAAAATATCTGTAAATACATTCACTTACCTGTTCAATCGGGTAGTACGCGTATTTTACAAGAGATGAATCGCCAACACACAAGAGAAGAATACATCGAATTGGTAGACAAAATCTACGCTTTAATTCCCGATATTTCGCTTTCACAAGATATGATCACGGGTTTCCCAACCGAAACCGAAGAAGATCACCAAGATACACTTTCCTTAATGGAACATGTGCGTTATGATTTTGGGTTTATGTTTGCTTATTCTGAACGCCCAGGTACACTTGCTGCGCGTAAATTAGAGGACGACATTCCAGAAGAAATAAAAAAACGCCGTTTAAGCGAGATCATTGCCGTTCAAGGGAAGATCAGTTTAGAGCGTACGAAGCGTTTTGTAGGACAAACAGTTGAAGTATTAATTGAGAAATCATCGAAGCGTTCTGATTTAGAATGGAGCGGTAGAAATTCACAAAACACAACGGTGGTATTTCCGAAAGAAAATTATAAAGTGGGAGATTTCGTCCAAGTATACGTAGAAGATTGTACATCTGCCACGCTTATAGGCAAGGCCGTTGGTTATTCACCTATGCAGGCGTAATCCCAGTTAAAAACAGCGCTATCAAAAAGTTCACTACATGGAAAATGTTCAAGCGATAAAACAACGATTTGAAATTATAGGAAATGATCCGAAGCTAAACCGAGCCATCCAGAAAGCAGTTCAGGTTGCTCCAACGGATATCTCTGTTTTAGTAACGGGAGAAAGTGGGGTTGGAAAGGAAAGTATTCCCAAAATCATCCATTCGCTTTCCCATCGCAAACATGGTAAATACATTGCCGTAAACTGTGGGGCCATTCCAGAAGGAACCATTGACAGTGAACTTTTTGGCCACGAAAAAGGAGCCTTCACTGGTGCTATTAGCACACGTGAAGGATATTTTGAAGAGGCCAACGGCGGAACTATTTTTTTAGATGAAGTAGGAGAATTGCCCCTAACCACACAAGTGCGTTTATTGCGTATTTTAGAAAATGGCGAATTCATCAAAGTAGGTTCCTCACGTGTTCAAAAAACAGACATCCGAATTATTGCTGCAACCAATGTCAATATGATAGAAGCCATTCACAAAGGCAAGTTTAGAGAAGACCTTTACTATCGTTTGAGTACCATTGAAATTACCCTTCCTCCCCTTCGCGAAAGAGGAGAAGATATTCACTTGCTATTCCGAAAATTCGCTTCGGATTTTGCTCATAAATACAAAATGCCTCCCGTTCGCCTCGATGCTAATGCAGCTAACTTCTTAATTCGCTATCGCTGGGACGGAAACATTAGACAGTTGCGAAATGTGGCAGAAGAAATCTCCGTTTTGGAAACAAATCGAGAAATTACGCTACCTATTTTACAATCGTATTTACCCAATCACGATAGACAACTGCCTTCGGTGATACACAGTAAAAAAGCAGAAAGTGACTTTAGTACAGAACGAGAAATTCTATATAAAATTCTCTTTGACATGCGCAATGACATTACGGATCTAAAAAAACTAACCCTAGAGCTTTTAAAACAAGACAAAGGTCAAGTGCAAGAAAGTAACCAACATTTGATCCAGCGCATTTACGGCAATACCTCCAACGAATCCATAGATTATCCAGCGAATCCTTCTGATATTTTACAATTGGAGAACAGCAACTTACACCCAGGTCAACCCAATCATCCTACTTTTCATCCAACCCTTATGAATGACGATGACGATGACGAGGATTACCTTATCGCAGAAACCGTGGAAGACGACGAACCACTAAATCTAGAAGAACAGGAGGTAGAATTAATCCGAAAAGCCCTCGACAGAAATAAAGGAAAGAGAAAAGCGGCTGCCGAAGAATTGGGTATTTCAGAACGAACGCTGTATCGAAAGATTAAACAATACAACTTATAAATGAAAAAGTTTAGCCCTATTATTGCAATTCTTTTTATAGCTTTAGGCTTACAAAGCTGTAAATATTATAACTTTACTGGTACAGGAAAAATTGATGCTGATTCATTCCAAGTCAATTATTTTCAGAATAATGCGCCTTTAGTTGAACCTGGTATTGAACGTACATTTACCTTGGCATTACAAGATTTAATTCAAGGTCAAACCAGTTTAACCCTGACCAACTCAGATGCAGATTTAATCTATGAAGGAGAAATTGTCGATTACAGAATCAGTCCAATGACAGCGACAGCTGATCAGCGAGCTGCGCAAAACCGTTTGTATATCGCCATTAACGTTCGCTTTATTAACAAGAAAAATCCAGAAGACGATTTTGAAAAGCGCTTTTCATTCTATCATGACTATGAAGCTAATGCACAATTAGTTGGAGGAACATTAAGCACGGCTTTAGACGAAATCTTTGAACGCATTACACAAGATGTCTTCAATGAGTCTTTAGCTAAATGGTAAAATATATTAAAAACCAAAATTTGACTATAAACACACTACATACATACTTAGCTGATCCCTCTCAAATCAAACGATCAGATATTCAAGAGTTAAAACAACTCCTTGAGCAGTATCCCTATGTACAAGCCGTCCGAAGTTTATACCTCAAAGCGCTATATTCAAATGAAAGTACCTCCTACAATCAGGAACTCAAGAAAACAGCAGCTTATACGTTAGATCGCGACATGTTGTTTAACTTCATTGTGTCAGATGATTTTACCGCTTACCGACCTCTAGCGCTAGAAGAAGTAGAAAAAGAGGTAGAAGAAATACAACCAGAGTCTGTTGTCATAGCCACCAAAGACAGAGAACCAGAACAAAACATTAGTTCGCTACTTGAGAGTATTTCTAAAGTAGCTTATGCTATCACCAAAGAAGATAGAGTTCCTTTCGAAGAACGCCACAAACAGGAGGATGCGATACAGCCTGCTGTAGAACCTTCGGCAGAAACAAGCATAGAAACAGCACTTAATACAACAGACACCTCTGTTTTTACAGCAGCAACCTCGTCGGAAGTAATTGCTGACCACGTACAAGAAGAGCAAAACGACCAAGTTCGTCGCGAAAATACCCTCGCAGATTCCCCAACTGAAATATTGGAAAACAAGTTGGAAATTGGCAAACCTTTAGCTTTTGAGGCTGACGAGAAATACTCCTTTCAAGAGTGGTTACAATTGTCCAAACAACAGCCAATTCTCAGAGAATCGAATACAAAAAGCGACGATTCTCCACAAGAAGAAGAGCAAAAAAAGGAGATAATTACAAAAGATGAAAAAAAATTTCAGGAAAGTTTAGAAAAAAAACAGGCCATGATTGATAAATTCATCGAAACAAATCCTAAAATTATCCCAACAAAAAAAGCAACGGCAAGCCCCATAAATATTGAATTATCAGTACAAGAGAATACAAGTTTGATGACGGAGACTTTAGCCAAAATTTATTTGGAGCAAAAAAAATATCAAAAAGCAATACAAGCTTATGAGATTTTAATTTTGAAATATCCAGAAAAAAGTAGTTTCTTTGCAAACCAAATATTAGATATAAAAGCGTTACAACAACATAATAGTTTATAAGCATGAACACATTTACAGTATTTTTAGTATTGATTGCTATCGTATGTTTTTTATTAATTGTGGTTATTATGGTACAAAATCCTAAAGGTGGAGGTTTAGACTCCTCTTTCGGAGGATCTACTGTAGCAGGAGGTGTAAAAAACACGAATGACTTCTTAGATAAGAGTACTTGGACATTAGGAGCGGTGTTAATCATCTTAATCTTAACGTCAAGCATTAGCTTTAGCGGTGGTGCGATGGGTGATTCTAAACTTTTAGATCCTAATGCAGAAATGCCAGTACCAGTGCAGCAAGAGCTTGTTCCTGCATCACAAGAAGACAATACACAAGCTACAGGAACTGAAGCTCCAGCTACAAGCGAAACTTCAACACCTGAAACTACACAAGAATAAGAAAGTAAAAACTTTGAATATAAAATGCCAGCTGTCAAGTTGGCATTTTTTTTTGCCATTAGCTGTCAATACAAGGTTTGGCACACTTTATGACTATTTTATTGCGTTTAGATTAAATATAAATAATTCAATTTTATAAACTATAATACTATGGCATTAAACATTAAACCACTTGCAGATAGAGTTCTTATTGAACCTCAACCAGCAGAAACAAAAACTGCTTCTGGTATTTTTATTCCTGATACAGCGAAAGAAAAACCACAAAAAGGAACAGTAGTCGCTGTAGGAAATGGAACAAAAGACCACAACATGACCGTACAAGTAGGCGATACAGTCCTATATGGTAAATATGCAGGAACAGAGCTAAAATTGGAAGGTAAAGATTACCTAATCATGCGTGAAGATGACATTTTAGCGATTGTTTAATAAATTGAATCAATAACAAAGAAAAACAAGACTAGATCATGGCAAAAGATATTAAATTCGACATTGAAGCACGTGAAGGTTTAAAACGTGGTGTTGACGCTTTAGCAAATGCTGTTAAAGTAACTTTAGGTCCAAAAGGACGCAATGTAATCATTGGAAAATCATTCGGAGCTCCTACTGTAACAAAAGACGGAGTTTCTGTAGCAAAAGAAGTTGAACTCGAAGACGCACTTGAAAACATGGGTGCTCAAATGGTGAAAGAAGTAGCTTCTAAAACAAATGACTTAGCTGGAGACGGAACAACAACTGCTACGGTATTAGCACAAGCAATCGTAAAAGAAGGGTTGAAAAACGTAGCCGCTGGAGCAAATCCAATGGACTTAAAACGCGGGATGGACAAAGCAGTTGAAGTAATTGTAAGTCACTTAAAAGACCAAGCACAAGAAGTAGGTGGATCAATGGATAAAATCCAACAAATCGCATCTATTTCAGCAAATAACGACGAATTTATCGGTGAATTAATTGCGCAAGCATTTGAAAAAGTAGGTAAAGAAGGCGTAATCACTGTTGAAGAAGCAAAAGGAACAGAAACATTCGTTGATGTAGTAGAAGGAATGCAATTTGACAGAGGATATTTATCTCCTTATTTCGTAACTAATTCTGAAAAAATGGAAGTGGAACTAGATTCTCCTTACATTTTATTATACGACAAAAAAGTATCTTCTCTAAAAGAATTACTTCCAGTATTAGAGCCTGTTGCTCAATCTGGAAAACCACTTTTAATTATTGCTGAAGATGTAGACGGAGAAGCGTTATCTACTTTAGTAGTAAATAAATTAAGAGGAGCTTTGAAAATTGCTGCTGTAAAAGCACCAGGATTCGGAGACAGAAGAAAAGCCATGTTAGAAGATATCGCTATCTTAACAGGTGGTGTGGTAATCTCTGAAGAGCAAGGATATACATTAGAAAATACAACATTAGAGATGTTGGGTACGTGTAAACGCGTAAGCATTGATAAAGACAATACGACAATCGTTAGCGGAAGTGGCGAGTCAGATATGATTCAAAACCGTGTAAACCAAATCAAAGCGCAGATGGAAACAACAACCTCTGACTATGATAAAGAAAAATTACAAGAGCGCTTAGCTAAATTAGCTGGTGGTGTAGCTGTTCTTTATGTTGGTGCTGCTACGGAAGTAGAGATGAAAGAGAAAAAAGACAGAGTTGACGATGCTTTACACGCTACTAGAGCGGCAATCGAAGAAGGAATTGTTGCAGGTGGTGGAGTTGCTCTACTACGCGCTAAAGCAAACTTAAACACGATTCAAGCGGTTAACGCTGACGAAGAAACAGGAATCCAAATCATCGCTAAAGCAATTGAAGCTCCATTGAGAACAATTGTTGAAAACGCAGGTTTAGAAGGTTCTGTAGTAGTAGCCAAAGTATTAGAAGGAAGTAACAACTTCGGATACAACGCAAAAACAAACGAATACATCGATATGCTACAAGCGGGTGTAATCGATCCGAAAAAAGTAACACGAGTTGCTTTAGAAAATGCAGCTTCGGTTGCTGGTATGATTCTTATCACGGAATGTGCTTTAGTCGATATTAAAGACGAAAACAGTGGTGGTATGCCAATGGGCGGAGGAATGCCAGGAATGATGTAATAAAATCGCACATTTTATAGTTGAGTGGCTTGGATGTAATGTTCAAGCCACTTTTTTTGAACGCTTAGGAACAAAAACATAAAAAGCCAAAGGAAAATTCCTTTGGCTTTTTATGTAACTATACGAGTCGAATGTCATTCGCCTCACAAACTAGTTGGAAGTAATCTCTTTTAATTGCGCAATTGTTGCTTTTGGATCCGTCGACTTAAATACAAAATTTCCTGCTACTAAAGCTTCTGCACCTGCATCAACCAAAGCTTTTGCGTTTTTGTCATTGACTCCTCCGTCGATTTCAATGATCGTCTTCGCTCCTTTGGCGTCGATCATTGCTTTCAACCTGCGTACTTTATCATAGGTATTCTCAATAAAGCTTTGACCTCCAAAACCAGGATTCACGCTCATAATCAACACCAAATCCAAATCTTGAATGATATCTTCTAGAACCGAAACAGGTGTATGCGGATTTAACGCTACTCCTGCTTGCATGCCTTCCGCTTTAATCGCCTGGATAGTGCGGTGTAAATGCGTACAAGCTTCATAGTGTACGGTTAAAATATCCGCGCCCAATTCTTTAAAGGTTTTGATGTAACGATCAGGATCTACAATCATCAAATGCACATCTAATACTTTATTTGCGCTTCTGTGCTTATTAATTGCCTCCAAAACGGGCATCCCAAAAGAAATATTTGGTACAAAAACACCGTCCATGATATCGATGTGAAACCACTCTGCTTGACTGTCGTTCATCATTTCGATGTCGCGTTGTAGATTAGCAAAATCCGCTGCCAAAACTGATGGCGCAATCTTAATATTTTTCATACTCTTGTGTTGTTTGTACAAAGATAAAAAAAATCTCAAGAGGAATGTCCACTTGAGATTTCATAACTTGTTTTATTGTGCTTTTATTGTCGCTTCAAAAAGTTCAGCAAAGTACTTGATAATTTTTGCGCGTACTTCGTCTTCATCTACATGATCCACTCCAAGTTCCACATGTAAAGAGGTTACCCCTTTTCCGCGAATCCCACAGGGAATAATATTGTCAAAATATCCGAGGTCAGAATTGACATTTAAGGCAAAACCATGCATGGTTACCCAACGCGAAGCCCGTACTCCCATTGCACAAATCTTTCTAGCAAAAGGAGTTCCCGCATCAAGCCAAACCCCTGTTTCCCCCTCACTTCTACCCGATTCAATACCATAATCTTTTAATACGAGGATCATCGTCTCCTCCAACAAACGCAAGTACTTGTGGATATCTGTAAAGAAATTTTCTAAATCTAAGATCGGATATCCTACAATTTGCCCAGGTCCGTGGTATGTAATATCTCCCCCTCTATTAATTTTGTAAAAAGTAGCTCCCTTTTCTTTTAATTGCGCCTCATTTAGCAACAAGTTTTCCATGTGTCCGCTTTTTCCTAAGGTATAGACATGGGGATGTTCTACAAATAAAAAGTAATTCGGTGTTAGTTCTTCTGTTTCCTCTCGTCTATTTTTAATTTTAATATCTAAAACAGACTGAAAAAGTTCTTCTTGATACGTCCATGTATCGTTATAATCTTTTTCTCCTAAATCAATTAGCGTTACTTCTTTATTCATCATTTTAAAGCTTAACGGTTATATTTTGGATTATTAAGAATAACTAAAGCACCAATCACACCAGGAATCCATCCCGCAAGGGTCAATAACAATACAATCAATATCGATCCACATCCTTTATCATATACAGCGATAGGAGGAAAAATAATCGATAGAATAACTCTCCAAATACTCATAATCACCAATTTATAAAAGACAAATTTCGTCATTTTTTTAGGAATAACTTCTATAAATTCAGTTAAAGCCACATCAAGAATCCCTACTAAAGCATCAAATGACTAATTAACTGACATTTGGCTAGATACAAATGCCCCTAATTTTTAAAGATTAACTATATTTGCACTTTATAAATTAATTCATAATTCACAATTATTATGCAACTTTCAGAACAAGAAATCATCAGAAGAGAGAAGCTCGCAAAATTGCAAGAGCTTGGTGTGAATCCTTATCCTGCTAACTTATTTCCAGTTAACCATACTTCCAAGCAGATAAAGAACGGTTTTGAAGAAGGTAAGAAGGTAATTGTGGCAGGGAGATTAATGTCTTCCCGTATTCAAGGAAAAGCTTCTTTTGCAACGATTCAAGATAGCGAAGGAAAAATTCAACTATACATCAACCGAGATGAACTTTGTCCAGGTGAGAACAAAGATCTATATAACGAAGTCTACAAAAAACTAATTGACCTAGGGGATATCATCGGTATCGAAGGGGAGTTATTTACCACACAAGTAGGAGAAAAAACCGTTCGTGTAAAAGGACTTTCCCTATTGAGTAAATCACTACGTCCATTACCGTTACCTAAAACTGATGCCGAAGGAAATACCTTTGACGCCTTTACTGATCCAGAATTGCGTTACAGAATGCGTTATGTAGATTTAGTTGTTAACCCTTCAATCAAGGAAACGTTTATTAAACGCACGAAATTATTTAACGCGATGCGTCAGTTCTTCAACGAATCTGGCTATATGGAGGTTGAAACACCTGTATTACAGTCTATCCCTGGTGGAGCTGCTGCACGTCCGTTCATGACTCATCACAATGCGCTGGACATTCCATTATATTTGCGTATCGCCAACGAATTGTACTTAAAACGCTTAATCGTAGGTGGTTTTGATGGCGTTTATGAGTTTGCTAAAAACTTCCGTAACGAAGGAATGGATCGTACGCATAACCCTGAATTTACCGTAATGGAAATCTATGTAGCCTACAAAGACTACAACTGGATGATGGACTTCACAGAGCGCTTATTAGAGCATTGTGCGATTGCAGTAAACGGTTCTTCTAAAGCTATTTTTGGTGAACACGAGATTGACTTTAAAGCACCATACAAGCGCATCACCATGGCAGACTCGATTAAAGAGTTTACTGGTTTTGACATCACAGGTAAATCAGAGGACGAAATTCGCCAAGCTGCTTTAGGCATGGGAATTCCCGTAGATGAAACCATGGGGAAAGGAAAACTGATTGACGAGATTTTCGGTGAAAAATGTGAAGGAAATTATATCCAACCCACGTTTATCACAGATTATCCAAAAGAGATGTCACCTTTAACTAAAGCACACCGCGATAATCCTGAATTAACCGAGCGTTTTGAGTTGATGGTTTGTGGAAAAGAGATTGCTAATGCTTATTCCGAGTTAAATGATCCAATTGACCAAAGAGAGCGTTTTGAGGCTCAAATGGCGTTAGCTGATCGCGGAGATGATGAAGCAATGTTTATCGACCAAGATTTCCTACGCGCTTTAGAATACGGAATGCCACCTACTTCGGGAATGGGAATTGGAATGGATCGTTTAGCCATGTTCTTAACCAATAATCCATCAATCCAAGAAGTATTGTTCTTCCCTCAAATGAGACCAGAAAAAACAACTCCTACGGTAGAATTATCGGACGAAGAGAAAATCATCATCCAAATTCTGACGAACAACGAAAATAAAGTGGAGTTAGGTTCATTAAAAGAACAAGCCGCTTTAAGTGGTAAGAAATGGGATAAAGCCATGAAAGGGCTATCTTCTCATAACTTAACGAAAGTCGTAACAGAAGACGAAATCAAATATGTTGTTTATCAACACTAAAAAAAAGGATGCGATCGATCGCATCCTTTTTTTATTTATTGAATAAAAAAGCACTGCCTGGGCAGTGCTTTTTCTATTATCCTAAATACGTTTTTAGTATTTTACTTCTCGATGTATGTTTTAAACGACGGATTGCTTTTTCTTTAATCTGACGAACGCGTTCTCTCGTTAAGTCAAAAGTTTCTCCTATTTCTTCTAGGGTCATTGGGTGTTGATCTCCTAAACCAAAATACAAACGAACTACATCTGCCTCTCTAGGAGTCAAGGTTTCTAATGCTCTTTCAATTTCAGTACGCAGGGATTCGTGAATCAACTCACGGTCTGGATTTGGTGATTCTCCTGAACGCAATACGTCATATAAATTTGAATCCTCTCCTTCTACTAAAGGCGCATCCATTGATAAGTGACGACCCGAGTTTTTCATACTCTCTTTCACATCGTTTACAGTCATGTCCAATTCAACCGCAATTTCTTCTGCTGAAGGTGGACGCTCATTTGACTGTTCTAACAAGGCGTACATTTTATTAATTTTATTAATCGAACCAATTTTGTTTAATGGTAAACGTACAATTCTCGATTGCTCAGCTAAAGCGGATAAAATAGATTGTCTAATCCACCAAACTGCGTAAGAAATAAATTTAAATCCACGAGTCTCATCAAAACGCTGTGCTGCTTTGATCAAACCTAAATTTCCTTCATTAATTAAATCCGGAAGGGTCAATCCTTGATTTTGGTACTGTTTTGCTACCGAAACCACGAATCTCAAGTTTGCTTTAGTCAATTTTTCTAAAGCTCTTTGATCACCTGCTTTAATTCGCTGCGCTAATTCTACCTCTTCATCTGCAGTAATCAAATCTACTTTACCAATCTCTTGCAAATACTTATCTAGTGAAGCGGTTTCACGATTCGTAACTTGCTTGGTAATTTTAAGTTGTCTCATATTATTTTACTCCTTATTTGTCTTTGTTCTTATGGTCTACACTAGTTATACGTACGCTTCATTCAAAAAGTTACAATATTTGAAAAAATAATTTTTTTCATAGTTCTATTTGAAAATTGAAAAGCCTTAAAAACTAGGTTTTCAAGGCTTTAAAAGTAATAAGACTGATTGCTATTTATCAAGCGAATTAGTAATAATTCGTCTTACTCAGTTCTTTTTCGTCTACTTCCACTTCATCTAAGTAACGCTCTAAACTATCATCCAATTCTTTCATCCATACTGTATGATGCTCTTCTGCTGTAACCTCAGTCATAACAGAGGTATACACCTGATCGCGATAACCTAAGATATTCTCTTCTTTAGAATCTAACCAAGTTTTAAACATCTCAGCCACTTTATCAATATTAAATGTGGGATAATCGGTCAGATTAATTAACTCTTTAATATAAGCTGTTTGAAAATCAACATGGTCATTCCCTGTTTCTGTTCGCTCTTCGCCAGCTAACCATTTAGCGATATCTGCTTCCCGTTCATCTTTAGTAGGTAAAGCAATACGGCCCAACATATAATCTCTAGCAAACCACGCTTGAGCATCAAACATATTAAATGTATAGTATTGATCCTGCATACCTAAGAAAATCAAACGTTCGTTTTCATTAAAGATCACACCTTTATACAAGTTGTCTGGATACAAACAATTTTTTGTTTTTAATCGCAAATTATCAGGCAGAAAAGGAAACTTATGTTGATAACCCGTACACAATACAACAGCGTCGTATGCTTTTGTTGTACCATCTTTAAAGAAAGCCGTATTTCCTTCAAAATGCGTAACAATTGGTTTCTCTTCGATTCCCTTTGGCCATTTTACGCCTATAGGATTCGTACGATAGGAAATGGTTACGGATTTACTTCCGTGTTTGAAACACTGTACCCCAATATCTTCAGCAGAATAACTACTTCCGATTAACAAGATGTCTTTGTCAATGAATTGATCCGCTCCACGGAAGTCATGGGCATGCATAACGGTACCTGGAAAATTGTCAATTCCTTTAAAATAGGGCATATTTGGTGTTGAGAAGTGGCCTGTACCCACCACGAGATAGTCAAAAAACTCTTCAAATGTTTCATTTTTAACCAAGTCATCAAAGATAACGCGAAACTGCTTCTTGTCTTCTAAATAATCCACCCAACGCGCGACGGTATTAAACTTAATATAATCTCTTGCATTACTTTGTTTAATGCGTCCTTCAATATAATCAAAGAGAACTTCACGTGGTGGATAAGAAGATATTGGTTGCTTAAAATGTTCCATAAAAGTGTAATCGGCGAACTCTAAACACTCCTTGGGGCCATTGGACCAAAGGTATTTATACATACTTCCATGTAAAGGCTCTCCGTATTTTCCTACACCTGTACGCCAAGTATAGTTCCACATGCCACCCCAATTATCCTGTTTTTCATAACATTTAATTTCTGGTATGGGATTACCCTTTTTCTGTTCTGATTCAAAAGCTCTTAACATAGCAAGTCCACTTGGTCCTGCGCCAATAATTCCTACTTTAAAATTAGTCATTATATACTACTATTTTAGGCCCCTAAATTTCTGTCGAAATGGAGCTAATTAATAAACGATATTTTCGATTTCCTCAAAAAAAGAATCATTTCACAGATTCTTTACAGACACTCCTGCGGAGTGATTTGATAGGTTGTACGTTGTACGACCTAGTTATAGGAGAACCAGAGGGGTTCTTACTAGACGCAAGAGAGAGATTCTCTTTGCGATACTGCCTATTTTAAAGCAATTTTTCACAATCGCTTTACAGCTGATATAGCAAATATAAGCATTTTTTTAGACATGACCAAACTTGACTTTTAATAACTAGCTAATAATCAATTGGTCTATTCTGAAAACGTTTCTTTTTCCCTTATAAAAAAGAAGATCATTCGTGTAGTTAAAACGAGACGATGAATATATCCAAGCTAACCGCCCAACTTTTTCAACTACGTTCTAGGGGAAGTGTTTTGGTCATTACGACCTTTATGCCACCGTCGCGTGTTTGAGAAAACAGAATTTAGAGCTATCGCGTATTCAGTACTCTTTATGAGCTGTTATACCTCCGACTAGTACAACTGTAGTTCGCTTACCCCTGGCATGGTTTGTCCTCGTATACAAAAAAGTTATTTAAAGACCAGTGTTGATTCCCGCTGTTTTAGTACTGAAAACCTTGCTGTCCCTCCTTGCTTTTTTTACATAAAAAAAGCAGTGTACTCACTGCTTTTCTTTTTATTCTACGGTATATTTTCCTTGCTTATCTTTTAAAACAGCATACATCTTTTGATACGTTTGTACATCAGTTTGCAATCTCACACCTTCTCGGATTAAGTAGCCCGCCATCACTTCGAGCTCTGTTTTTTCTTTATTACTGATAAAATCACTGTGCATGGAGGTGGTAGAATCAAAGGGAATGGCTTGCAAGCGCTGCATGACAACTTCAACGACATCGGCCCCTACTGCAATGTCTTTTGCCTTTGCAATACTCGCAGCTTCAGAAACCAGTGCGTGAATAGCAGTAGGGTGATCGCGCATGACTACCCCAAAGGAGCAGTTGTAATAAGCGGTAGCGACCGCTGAGGAAGAAACTAAAATATACTTCTCCCAAACTTCACGTGCAATCTCTTGCGTACAAATTGACTGAATCCCAGCTACTTTCAATAGCGTATCTACTTGTAACATGCGATCCGTTACTCCCTCTGTTCGTCCAAATACAATTTTTTGTCTCCCACTGGGGTTGTCAATCACCCCAGGTTCTTTTAAACGAGAAACCATATAGGTACATCCCTGCCATACTTCAGCTTCCAATTGCTGATCTAGCTTCTCAAATGCTTCAACACCATTCAATAAAGGCAAAATAATGGTGTTTTTAGACACGATTGCTTTTAAATCAATAATTACCTCATCCAAATCGTATTCCTTTGTACAGAGCAAGATAACATCCATCTCACCCAAATCCTGAATGCGTTCTACTACTTGTGTAGGTTTTCCAACAACCGTAGTCCCTTTGGATTGTACAGTTAATCCAGTTCCTTTGATCTTAGCACCATGTGCTCCTCGAGCCACAAAATGAATAGCCACTTGGGCATCCCCTTCAAAATGATGCGCTAATAAGCCTCCATAAAATCCTCCTACTCCTCCTAGCCCTATAATTCCTATATTCATGATGATTAGTTAACGGTTGACAGTTTAGTTTGTCTAAAATAAAACATTTTTTCTTAGTCCACCTATTTTACCTTGTACTAATACTATGCGTACTTGCGGTATTACATTTGCCGTAAACGGTGAACAGCTAACCGTAAACAAAAAAACACCTCAATTGAGGTGTTTTTTATCTTATTTTTTTTCTTCTCGTTTTGCTCCTTGAGCACCTTCTGGCTTGTTGTTACCTTCTGGTTTATTTTCTCTTGGAGGGCGTGGCATCAATGCTTTTCTAGAAACTTTTGGTTTTTTCGTTTTCGGATCAACACCCATGTATTTCACTTCTAACTCATCGCCAATCTTCAATACATCTGCTGGATTTTCGATGCGTTTCCAATCGAATTCAGACACGTGAAGTAAGGTTTCTTTTCCAGGTACAAATTCTACTACTGCACCAAAGTCAAGCATTTTTACTACTTTCACTTTGTACACTTCTCCTTCCACTGGAGAGAAGATTGTGTTGCTAATAGAAGCTAATGCACGGTCCATACCTGCTGCATCTGTACCTAATACTTCGATTACACCAAAGTCACCTTCTTCGTTAATCACGATAGTTGTACCTGTATCTGCTTGAAGGGCTTGAATATTTTTACCTCCAGGTCCGATAACTGCACCGATAAAATCTTTAGGGATAGTAACTGTAACAATTTTTGGCGCTTTCGGTTTAACTGTTGCATTTGGAACAGCGATCGTTTCTTCTAATAATCCTAGGATATGAAGACGTCCATCAAGCGCTTGTTTCAACGCTTGTTCCATAATTTCATAAGCTAATCCATCAATTTTGATATCCATTTGACAAGCTGTGATACCGTCTTTTGTACCTGTAACTTTAAAGTCCATATCTCCTAAGTGATCTTCATCACCTAAAATATCAGACAAGACAGCCCAACGACCTGTTTTTGAATCTGAGATTAATCCCATAGCAATACCAGAAACTGGTTTTGTAATTTGGATACCTGCATCCATTAAGGCTAATGTACCAGCACAAACTGTTGCCATCGAAGACGAACCGTTTGACTCTAATACTTCAGACACTAAACGGATAGTATAAGGACAATCAGCAGGGATCATGTTTTTCAACGCACGTTGTGCCAAGTTACCATGACCTACTTCTCTACGTGATGTACCTCTTAATGGTTTTGCTTCACCTGTTGAGAATGGAGGGAAGTTATAGTGTAAGTAAAAACGCTCTTCTCCTTGCTCACTTGGTAAATCAATAATATTCGCATCTCTTGATGTACCTAATGTTACTGTTGCTAACGCTTGCGTTTCACCACGTGTAAAGATAGAGGATCCATGAACAGACGGCAAGTAATCTACTTCACTCCAAATAGGACGAATTTCTGTAGTCTTACGTCCGTCAAGACGAATATTTTGATCTAAGATCAGGTTTCGTACTGCTTCTTTTTGTGTTTTCTTGAAGTACGTGCTGATTAATTCTGCTTTTTCTTCTAAATCTTCTTCAGAGAATAAGGCTTTAACTTCTTCGTAAACTTCATCGAATTTCTCACCACGCTCACTCTTTGCACTTGCATGAGAAGCGATTTCGTACAATTTAGCGTAAGCTGCCTCGTGAACGATTTTTTCTACCTCAGCATCTGTTGGTTCAGCTTCGTACTCACGGAATGTAAGTCCTAATGCTGCGCGCATTTTTTCTTGTGCTTCAATTTGAACTTTGATGGCATCATGTGCAAATTTAATTGCATCAATCATTTCTTGTTCAGAAATTTCTCTCATTTCACCTTCTACCATACAAACAGAGTCTTTCGAAGCACCGATCATCATGTCTAAATCGGAAGCATCTAACTGCTCTCTAGATGGGTTGATAATAAATTGTCCGTCTACACGTCCAACTCTAACCTCAGAGATTGAATTGTAAAAAGGAATATCTGACACAGCTAAGGCTGCAGAAGCAGCTAAACCAGCTAATGCATCAGGCATTACATTTTCGTCATGTGACATTAATTGAATCATCACTTGTGTTTCAGCATGGTAGTCATCTGGGAACAATGGACGTAAACAACGGTCAACTAGACGCATTGTTAATACTTCTTGGTCACTCGGACGCGCTTCACGCTTAAAAAAGCCTCCTGGAAAACGTCCAGCAGCAGCGAATTTTTCTCTGTAATCTACAGTTAAAGGAAGGAAGTCCACACCAGGGTTAGCTGTTCTCGCAGAAACTGCTGTAGCTAAAAGCATACAGTCTCCCATACGAACAACAACAGATCCATCTGCTTGTTTCGCTAATTTCCCAGTTTCGATTGAGATGCTACGTCCATCTCCTAAATCGATAATTTCTTTGGTTACCTTAGGAATCATAATAATTTAATACTTTAGGGTTTCTGTCTCTCCGAAGAGAGACGTAAAATGTGTTGTGTGTGTTGTGTTGTGTGTTGTGTAGTATATGAAACCCAATGAAAAACCAGATCTAACTCTGCTAAAGGCAAAAAAACAAAAAGAGGCGCGCAGGCACCTCTTTCCTATATTGATTATTTTCTAATACCCAATACTTTAATGATCTCACGATATCTGTTAATCTCAGTTTTCTTTAAGTAGTCAAGAAGTCTTCTTCTTTTACCTACTAAAAGAACTAATGAACGCTCCGTGTTGTAATCTTTACGATTTCTTTTCAAGTGCTCAGTTAAGTGAGAGATTCTGTAAGTGAACAAAGCAATTTGTCCTTCTGCAGATCCTGTGTTTGCAGCTACACCTCCGTGTTGTTGGAAGATCTCAGCCTTTTTTTCTTTTGTTAAATACATGCCAATATTCTTTAATGATTTTTATGTACGAATTCTAGTGTTCTAAAATTCAATTGCAAAGGTAATTTTATTTTTTAAATCTACATCACAGTTCACGATTTATTTTAAAAAAAATAATAATCTCCTCACAGGCAATTATTTATACATATAAAGAAGCGATGGACGCATTAAGCGTTTCCAAGAATGCTTGGTCCTCTATTGTGAAGGCATTCAACGTATGTGAATCAATGTCCAACTGCCCAATATTCTTTCCCGCAACGAATAAAGGTACGACAATTTCAGATTTTACCGTCAGGCTACAAGCAATGTAATTGGTTTGAGCCGTGACATCTTCTACCAAAAAGGTTTGATTACTTTCTGCCACTTGCCCACAGATTCCCTTTCCGAAAGGAATAAGTGTATGATCCGTTGCTTCTCCTTTATATGGACCTAAGTGCAATACGCGTTTTTCAGTATCTGCAAAATAAAACCCTACCCAATCATAGTGAGCTATGCGCTTTTCCAATACCTCGCAAATGAGTTGTAATTTTTCTGTCACTGTGGCTTCACTAGCTATAATTTGTTGGGCTTCTGCTAATAGTGTTTGATATATCGTTTGCATCTTGTTTTGTTTTTAGTCACCAAAGATAAGGGATTCCTTCTAGGCATTTTTTCTTTTTTCAGGCCTATATTTTATACAAAAAACTTTCTATCCTGTCAAAATAGTGCTTTTTTTCTTATTTTTGTTTCATGCTAAAGAAACAACTTGTCAGTATGCTATTTTTATTGATCTTCCTATTCTCGAATATTGGATGGTCAATGAGTGTGCACTATTGTCAAGGCGAAGCGCATTACAGTCCGCTGCGTTATACGCATACCCATCAAGCACATCAGGAAACAGGATGCATGATGGAAGCAGAAATGAAAGCAGAAGAGCAACACGAAGAAAAGTCTTGTTGTTCCACTCAAAAACCTGTTCAACAACCCGTAAAGAAATTTGCAGATAAAAAATGTTGCCAAGATGAGTTGATTAAATCCAATCCATCAGATCACAACATTCAACAGGTTTATGCTCCTCATTTCGATTTTATCTTACCTGACTACAGCTGGACAACACTTACTACGCCATGGGCGTACGTTCCTACTCAGAAACAGGAAACACTAGCTTATTACTTGGAGGCCAATGCCCCTCCACTCTATCAACTCTATTGTCGCTTAGTCTTTTACGCCTAAATTTTGTTTTACATTTTAGTTTGACCCCATTATTTATAGGTCAAACCCCTATTATGTATTACTATTTATTCGTAAAAAATGATAAAAAATTTAGTTACTCTTGTAGTATTTACTGCAGGAACTTCGCTATATGCACAACAAACAATTACAGGACAAGTGGTAGATGAAACCCATACGCCAGTAATTGGAGCCTCTGTTTTCTATGCTAATGCCTCTTTGGGGGTAGCCACGGACATGGAAGGAAAATTTACGCTCAACTATATAGAACATGAGCCCCTAACAATTTCTTATATTGGTTATAAAAGCCAAACGGTAGCAGTAAAGGCCAACCAATCCTATCATATTGTCCTACAACCTGAAGAGTCTTTAGAAGAGGTCATTATTAAGACCAAACAACGCAATACCAGTCGCTCAATCAAGGGAACAACGAATAGTTTCACCATGAATAGTGGTGAGCTATTGAAAGCGGCTTGTTGTAACATTTCAGAAGCTTTTGAAACCAATCCCTCAATAGACGTCAATTATACGGATGCCATCACAGGAACCAAACAAATTAAAATGTTAGGCTTAACAAGTCCGTATATCTTAATTGCCGAAGAAAATATCCCTTCCGTTCGCGGAGCCTCTCAAATATATGGGATGACTTTTACCCCAGGAACCTGGGTAGAGAGCATTCAAGTGACGAAAGGGACAGGAACTGTGATCAACGGATATGAGAGTATTTCCGGTCAATTGAATACCGAATTAATCAAACCGGCAACGGATCGTCCTTTGTTCGTCAACCTATATGGATCTACCGATGAGCGTTTTGAAGCTAACGTACATGGCAACTATCATATCAATGACAAATGGAGTTCTTCTCTCTTTATTCACGGCAATTTACGAACAGGAGATCACGACAAAAATCACGATGGGTTCTTAGACATGCCCAAAGGAGAACAAATCAACGTGATGAACCGCTGGCAGTATATCAACGCCGAAAAAGGCCTTGTCAATTTTATTACCGCTCGCTATATGAAAGACAATAAAGTAGCTGGGCAAGTTGACTTTGACAAGAATAAAGACAAAGGATCAACGACTGTTTGGGGATCTGAAATCAATACCGAAAAATTAGATTTATCGACCAAACTCGGTTATGTATTTCCAGATTTACCATTTCAAAGTGCGGGAATTCAAGTGGCATACAACTACCACAAGCAAGATTCTTATTTTGGGTTAAATCGCTACGATATCAAACAGAATAGTCTATATTCCAATTTTGTATTCAACTCCATTATCAGTAATACCTTACACAAATTTACAACAGGGATTAGTTTTACCTTAGATCAATATACCGAACAAGTTTTTGTGCCAGGTATTGATGGGAATTTCAATCGCACGGACAATGCTTTAGGAGCATTCTATGAATATACCTATGACAATACGACTGACTTTAGTATTGTCGCGGGTATGCGAGTGGACTACCACAACCGTATGGGAGCATTTGCTACGCCGCGTTTACACTTGCGCTATAATCCGTGGGAAAATAGCGTATTGCGTGCTTCTATAGGAAGGGGAAAACGCCTAGCTAATATTTTTGCAGAGAATCAACTCTTCTTAGCGACAAATCGCCTGTTTCAAATTGAAGGCAACAACGGAAAAACCTATGACCTCGATCCTGAAATTGCCTGGAACTATGGGTTGAGTTTTACCCAAAACTTCCATCTAATTGGACGAAAAGGTGATGTTACGTTAGACTTTTATCGCACTGATTTTGAAAATCAAATTGTTGTTGATGCCGATTATGATGCCCATCAAGTGTTATTCTACAACCTAGATGGTAAATCCTATGCGAATAGTTTTCAACTAGAAGTCAACTACAACCTCGCTCGCAATTTAAACTTGCGCTCTGCTTATAAGTATTACGATATTGCGACAGAACAAAAAACGGGTACATTTGAAAAGGCCTATCAACCCAAACACCGATTATTTGCAAACGTGGAATACACGACAAATGAGCAAGAGAACGGTGCGCATTGGAAGTTTGATTTTACATATAATTGGCTAGGTAAACAGCGTATTACCTCCACAGCACAATATGCTACTGTCAATCAAATGAAAAAGGAATCTAATCCATACTCCTTAATGAACTTTCAGATCACTAAAGTATTTTCTCCTCAATTTGAATTTTATGTAGGAGGTGAGAATATAGGAAACTACAAACAACGCAATCCAATTGTCAATGCACAGAATCCTTTTGACGCAGATTTTGACACGTCGATGGTCTACGCTCCAATTGCTGGTTCCATGTACTATGCAGGATTGCGCTTTAAACTTGATTAATTAACTTAAACGAATTACAATATGAAAAAATTAGTTGCCACTTTAACTCTAGTTCTTCTTACTAGTGCAGCTGTATCAGCGCAAGAAAAAGAACAACCCAAACAAGTAATTGCTGTAAAAGGACAATGTGAAATGTGCAAAAAACGCATCGAAAAAGCAGCTTTAGATGTAAAAGGAGTTCGCTCTGTTGATTGGTCAATTGCTGATCAGCAACTAACAGTTTACCTGAACCCTAAAAAAACAACGGGAAAAGAAGTACAAAATGCCATTGCTAAAGCAGGACACGATACAGCAGCAGTAAAGGCGACAGATGAAGCGTACAACGGTTTGCACAGCTGTTGTAAATACGAAAGATAATAGCACAAAAAAAGCACTAACTAGCGATTAGTGCTTTTTTTTCAAACAACAATATGCTATTCTGTAGCCAAACTCACAAACTACAAAATATCCTTTTTCTTTTTCATAGCATTTCTACTTATTTACTGTAAACCGTCTTGGACAAGACACTCAAACCTCGTTTACTAGCAAGCTAAATAGAAACTTAATTTCTCTTTATAGCTGTATTTTATTACACTACAAATATAAGATGCTATGCATGCATAAAACATGACTTTTATCATTTTCCACTCTTTATGACAAAAAAAAGCAAACTTTAACAAAAAAAGCACTTATGGTCCTCATAAGTGCTTTTTTTTTTGCGTCCGCGGAAGGGCTCGAACCCTCAACCCTCAGAGCCGAAATCTGATATTCTATCCAATTGAACTACGCGGACTGACCTAAAATATTATTTTGTTAATAGTGTTTTCACTATTGTTGAAATTGTTTTTCCATCCGCTTTACCGGCCAATTCTTTGGATGCCATTCCCATTACTTGTCCCATGGCAGCCATTCCTGCATGATTTCCATCAGCGATAATCTTAGCAATAATCGCTTCTACTTCTTCATTAGACAATTGTGCTGGCAAGAATTTCTCAATAACTGCAACCTGTGCTAATTCAGGTTCAACCAAATCAGCTCTTCCTTGTTCCGAAAAAATCGCAGCGCTATCTTTGCGTTGTTTAACTAATTTTTGTAAGATCTTAATCTCCTCCTCTTCGCTGATTTCTTCCTTAGAGCCTGATTGAGTTTGCGCTAATAACAATTCTGCTTTAATAGCTCTCAAGGCCTCTAAAGCGACACTATCTTTTGATTTCATGGCGCTTTTCATCGCATCCATAATATTTGCTTGTAAACTCATATCTTTTTTATTTGATTTTGCAAAGATATAAAAAAGCCGGTAAAATAAGATAATTTCGCCATTTTTACTTTTTAATATCGCTGTAGATGCTACCGTGTATTGAGCTCCTATTTCTCTTTTGTTTTCTCAATAGCAAGCCAAGCCTCCTCTACGATGACTTTAATTTTATCGGTGATTAAACGATCTTCCTTTGAAAACTAGAGTACTGTAGGACATAACAAGATTGAGGCTATTCAAATTATATGATATTTAAAGTGGATTGAGATCATAACCATCCTGCGTTTTTTCAATAATAACCCAAGCGTCATCTGCGATCACTTTAATTTTGTACGTAATTAAAATATTTCCTCTCAAGGGTTCTTCTGTTCTAGAGATCAATTCAACCCCTCTACTTTTGTCAGGTCTAAATTCATAAGAAGTAACCGTCACCCAATCACTGGCATCTACCCATTCGCTTTCTAAATACTGAAGGGTTAATTCTTGGTTGGGCTCCACTAAGGAAGGATATTTGAATATTTGTAAATCCGTAGCATAATGAACGCGGAAATACGGTTGCGATGTGCCATTATACTTTAAATTTAAACCCATACCATCTCCTCGATTAACAAAAAAAGGCAAGGTATGATCCTTCCAGAAATACACTTGATAAAGGTACCCCCATTCTGTTTGCTGATTAGGGTCTGCATATTCAACCACAATAAACTCTTTTCCTGCTGTAGCGCCATACCAAGGTGTCTTGGCATATTCGCTTCCTGTAAAATCCTTTATTGACTCTTTCTCTACAAAAGTAACAGGGGTACGATCGGTAACTGTATACGGTTGAGTAAACTCCAATTTCTTGATTACCTCATCGGCTAGGTATTTGGTTTTTACGTAAATACTATTGGGTTGGGAAAAAGAAACAACCGATACCAACAGGGATAAAATCAATAATTCTATTTTTTTCATAATTAATGCTGATTTGGGTAATAAATAATAAAATTAGAAGGGTCATCTATGGAATGACCACCGTGTATATAAAAGTTACCATCTGTTGCCTCTGTACCAACATAATCCAATAAAATCATGGGTACATTATTTCGATTTGCAAAGGCTATATCTGCCGGTGAAAAACCCACTTTTCTAGAGTCATCCTCAGGCAAATAGGTCAAAGGCGTATGGGTATGAAATACGGCTATTGCTACTGCTGTCAGAGGTATCACATTATTCTCATCGGAATTAGATGCAACACTACCATTGCCAAGATTCACAGCCCCACTCGTTCCTGCTCCACCTTGTACATATGCACCATACTTGATAGTACCGAGATATAATTTATCGCTAACTTCATCGTAAAAAACATAAGCACCCGCTTCTCTCCTGCCTTCCTCTGCAGATGCAGAATGAGTTGTCTGAATGAAAATTTCCTGTAATTTACCAACAATTAATGTATCATTTAAAATTTTTTGCACATTTAAATATTGGGGTGAATTTTGGTCCACCTCCACTCCATTATGTAAGTTGCCATTATTTGGAGGTCCTCCACCTCCACCTTCAACATCATTGGGAAGTGTACTCATGGAAGGATACATCTCTAGCCACAAATCGCCAATCCCCGTTCCTCCACCAGCTCCTGGAACACCAATTAAGATTTCAGGTAAGACAATAGGGGGGCCTCCATCGTAGCAATTACCAAGCTCATCTTCTAAATAACAAAAGGCTGTTGCTTGTTTGTAAACACCAGGCTTTACTTTTTGTTGATCCAAAGGGTTATCCTCTTTGGAACAAGAGAGCAACAAAAAAATAGGAATAATAAAATAAAGTTTCCTCATATGCAATTGGGTTAAATAAAATCCATTTAACCCAAAAAACATACCTTAAAAATCACATAATGAACACTTTAAACGAATTAAGTAACAATCAATCAACAATAATTGAATAATTACATTAATTTTAAAAAAAACGGGATGAAAAGAGAACAGCTTCCCTTAGACATAAAAAAAAACAGTAGTAAACGAAAGCTTACTACTGTTTGATATTAAAACGCTCTTGTATTATAGCGTATTAGTCTACATTATCGTGTAAAAACGAATTGTTTGATCTCAATTTAGGATCGTTATTTCCGTCCACACCAAATGAAATTCTCGACTTGTTATTCTCGTCATTTACTTCATCTAAATCAACACCTAAACGCTTATAAGCCGGTTCTTTTTCCAAATCTGAATAATGTGCCGTTGAGTTGTTGAACTTATAGTTGAAATCCTTCATCTTTCTTCTGCGCTCTGCAGCACGACTTCTCAAGGTAAATTCTTCAATGCTCATTTCTGTTGGATTCATCTCGTCATAATCATCAGCAGAAGCTTCTACTTCTACTTTATTTACTACGGGAGCATCCTCAGCGCGTACTGAAAACTTAAATTCTTCCGCAATTTCCTCTTGGTGTGTACTTACAGGTTTAGCTAAAGATAGTTCTTCTTCTTTATCCATATAGTCTTCCAAAGAGAAGCGAATAATCTCTTCTTTTTTCGCTGATGCTTGTGCCATTACTTCATTCGCACGACTTACTGCTTCGGCAGGAGCTATTTCGATTTCAGCTAGCTCTTCCGTAAGATGGTGTACAATTGGCGCAGCTGATTCTTGTTTTTTAGGCGTTACAATGACAAATTCAGGGTCAAATACTTGGATATCTCGAATATCTTTTTGTTTAACAGCTGAAGGATCATTGTTCGACTGATCGATAGTACGCTCTTCCGTTTTGGGCGTTACAATTTCGAAAAATACGTCTAAATTAGCAGCATCTGCGGTTCTTCTTTCAAAAGCCAATTCCTCTACTTCGCCTGTTGGTTGAGTTGGAAATCCAGGTCCACCAAAATCGTCATTATCATTGTCACCTTCGTAATCATCTTCTAAGGTAAAAACTTTACGTGTTTCCACCTCGTTATGTACTTCTTCTTTTTCCATTTCTAACTCATGGCTTTCTGGAGTAGAAACGCGCAAAGGTTGATCTGGTGTTGTAAATCCAAAAGAAGGAACAGCTGCCGTTTGCGTTAAATCGCGCACTACTTTTTGTTCTTCTTCTAGGGTGTGAATAATAACTTTAGGTTCCGAAGAATTAACGATACTCTTTTGTTGCTCGTAGTTAAATCCCGTTGCAATAATCGTTACAGAGATCGCTTCACCTAATGATTCATCTTCACCAACCCCCATAATGATATTGGCATTATGACCTGCTTCTGTTTGGATGTGATCGTTAATTTCACCGATTTCATCAATTGTAATTTCATTCGTACCAGAAACGATCAATAACAATACGTTTTTAGCTCCTGAAATCTTGTTATCGTTAAGCAATGGAGAATCTAACGCATCAATAATTGCATCTTTCGCTCTATTGTCACCAGATGCAGTTCCCGACCCCATAATAGCGGTACCGCTATCTGACAATACTGTTTTTGCATCTTTTAAGTCAATATTTTGCGTATAGTGGTGCGTAATAACTTCGGCGATACCACGGGCAGCAGTTGACAATACCTCATCTGCTTTGGAGAAGCCAGCCTTAAAGCCTAAGTTTCCATATACTTCACGTAATTTATTGTTATTGATAACGATAAGAGAATCCACTTGTTTTCTCAATCGATCAACTCCTTTTAACGCTTGTTCTTGACGAACTTTTCCTTCAAACTGGAAAGGAATCGTTACAATCCCAACCGTTAATATATCTCTTTCTTTTGATAATTGTGCGATCACAGGAGCTGCACCTGTTCCTGTTCCTCCACCCATACCCGCGGTGATAAACACCATTTTGGTATTGGTATCGAGCATTTTCTCAATTTCTTCTATACTTTCTAAAGCAGATTGTTGTCCAACTTCTGGGTTTGCCCCAGCACCAAGTCCTTCGGTTAGGTTAACCCCTAACTGAATTTTATTGGGTACTGAACTATTTTCTAAAGCCTGTGAATCCGTATTACAAACGATGAAATCCACGCCTTTAATTCCCTGCTTAAACATGTGATTGATCGCGTTACTACCTCCGCCACCTACACCAATTACCTTAATAACGTTTGATTGGTTTTTAGGCATATCAAACTTTATTCCTCCGAAATCTGTATTCTCCATATACGTATCGTTTTATTATTCTTGCTTTTCAATAAATTCTTTAATTTTTCTAAAAAAGTTTCCTATGAAACTACTTTCGAAGCGGTCTGCTGTACTAGGTTGCGCTTCTCTTGGCTCTTCCATAGGTTGTGAACGGTGTACTTCCACTCGGGGTTGGCTCACCGGTTCAACTGGCTCTTTTGGTGCGTTTACTTCTGCTTCCACTGGAGGCGTTTGGTAAATCACTTTTCTCTCTTCTGGTTTTGTTTCGACTTTCGTTTCTACAGCTCTCAGTTCTTCAACTGCAACCGCTCCTTTGTTGCGGTGTTTTTCGCTCTCCATAACTAATCCAACTCCCGTTGCATATAATGGACTTGAAACTTCTAAGCTCGAATCTCCAGCTAAATGCTCGTTTGGATATCCAATACGCGTATCAATACCCGTGATATACTCTACTAATTGTTTGATGTGCTTGAGTTCTGATCCTCCTCCTGTTAAAACAATTCCTGCGATTAATTTTTTCTGTGGATTTTCATATCCATAACTCTTAATTTCAGAAAAAACGAGTTGCACAATCTCTTCTACCCTTGCATTTATTATCTTAGAAAGATTTTTTAAAGAAATTTCTTTGGGTTCTTTTCCTCTTAATCCAGGAATAGAAACAATCTCATTGTCTTTATTTTCCCCTGGCCAAGCCGAACCAAATTTTACTTTTAAGATCTCCGCCTGACGTTCAATAATAGAACATCCTTCTTTGATATCTTCCGTAATGACATTTCCGCCGAAAGGAACTACAGCCGTATGGCGAATAATCCCATCTTTAAAAATGGCTAAATCGGTTGTACCACCTCCGATATCTATTAGAGCAACACCCGCTTCTTTTTCTTCTTGACTCAATACTGCTTCTGCAGAAGCAAGCGGTTCTAATGTAATCCCCGCTAATTCAAGTCCTGCATCTTTGATACAACGTCCTGCGTTTTTTATCAAAGCAGCCTGACCTACTACCACGTGAAACGTAGCTTCTAAACGGCTTCCATACATTCCGACCGGTTCTTTAATTCCCGGTTCTCCATCTATTTTAAATTCTTGTGGTAAAACGTGAATAATTTCTTCACCAGGCAGCATACTCAATTTCTGAACCTGATTAATCAACTGTTCAATATCTTTATCTCCAATCACCTCATCGGGATTCGGACGACTAATATAATCACTGTGCTGAATGCTTCGAATGTGTTGACCCGCAATACCTACTACAACATTTTTAATCTTGTAGCCTGCTTGAGTCTCCGCATCTGCAACTGCATGTTGAATCGATTGGATGGTTTGTGTAATATTATTCACCACCCCTCGTTTAACGCCCAAACTCTTAGCTTTTCCCAAACCTAAAATCTCGAGCTTTCCATATTCATTTTTTTTACCAATCATTGCGACAATCTTTGTTGTCCCAATGTCTAAACCAACAGCTATATTTTCTTTTTCCATACTCAATTTTATTTTGAACACACCACTTGTTGGGTAAATTTCAGATTGATTTTTTTATAACTATCTATTTCTATTTTTTCATCGATTGCATACTGTATAAAAGCTTTATAATTCATGAGTTTACGCTCCATTTCATTAAAGCTTCCAAATAGAATCTGAAACTTATTCACTCGACTTTTCAAGTAAATGACCTCCCCGGGTTGAATACTGATCCCTGTAATCTCTTGTTTTAAAAACTCATCCGCATTGATAATTTCCAACATCTGTTTTAAATCCTGCTGTGCTTCGCTTTTAATACGACCTTCAACTAAAATGACGCGTTCTGCATAGTTTTCTGACAAGGGCATTTTATTTCCATTCTCATCCAAATAATAGGATTCCTGTTCGCCTACCACTCGTCCAATTGCCTTTTTTTGGTCAATCTCCACCTTCAAAAACCCGTCAATAGTAAGATAAACCTCTGCATCCTTGATCAACCTGTTTTGCAATACGCTTTTTTCTAACGCATTCAAATCAATCGTCATTCTGTCCTGTGCTGTCACAGTACCACTCTGGTATCTTACAATCTCGCTTACATCACTAGAGGTTACAAAATGAGTCTCTTCTCCCTTCAGTATAATCTCTACTCCTTTTAAGTTTCGATGTGTACTTCTGTCATTGCTAAAAGAATATAAAAACAAGACGACTCCTAGCATCATCAAGATGCGCAAATCAGACCATTTTATTTTCTTCAACAATTTTTTCATTTTTTTATTTTCCTTCTAAAGCTACTTTAATCTCCTGAACCATTTCTCCAATATCTCCTGCTCCAATGGTTAAGATGATCTCCGCATCTGATGCTTTTAAATGTTCGATTAAATCTTCTTTTGTCACTAGCTCTTTTTGTTTAGAGGTTAACTGCTCCAACAATTTCGCTGAAGTAACTCCTTCGATTGGCAATTCGCGTGCGGGATAAATATCCAGCAAAATCACATTGTCAAACGTCGAAAGTGCTTCGGCAAATTCATCCATAAAATCTCTTGTTCGACTGTACAAGTGTGGTTGAAATACGGCGACAATTTTCTTGTCTCCGTGCATTTCGTGTACCCCTTGGCTAGCCGCTTTAATTTCAGTTGGGTGATGTGCATAATCATCGATGTAGATTAGGTTCTCTGTTCTTATTTTATAAGAGAATCTTCTGCGTACTCCTCGAAAGCTCTTTAACCCTTCAATTAATTTTTGCGAATCCACGCCGTAATCACTTGCCATAGCAAAAGCCATTAAAGCATTGGATAGGTTGTGTCTTCCTGGCAATCCAAAAGAAACGTCTTGAAGGGTTTCTTTCGGTGTTACAAGATCAAACACATACCAGCCGTCTACCACCTTTACATTCGTCGCTCTATAGCTACAAGTAGGACCAAATCCGACTTGAATTCCATCTAAACTCACCGCTTCTGTAACGAAGAGTTTATTAGCATCTGGCAATCGCTGCGCAAAATCCTCAAATGCAACAAGCATCTGTTCTGCTGTTCCAAAAATATCCAAGTGATCCGCTTCTGTTGAAGTGATACAGGCTACATTGGGAAACAAGCGCAAAAAAGAACGATCAAATTCATCTGCCTCTACAACGGTAATGGTTTTACCACTTCCGATTAAATTGGTTTGATAGTTTTCAACTACTCCACCAACAAAAGCGGTTACATCTAATCCCGCTTGAAACAACAAATGCCCTAAGATACTCGTTGTTGTTGTTTTACCATGCGTACCTGCTACCGCAAAGCAGTAGGTATCTTTGGTAATTATGCCTAAAACCTCCGCGCGTTTTTTAATTTCAAATTGATTGTTTTTGAAATAATTCCACTCTGTATGCTCTTGAGGCACTGCTGGAGTAACGACAACTAAAGTTGAGACTACCTCTTTATAATTTTCGCGGATTAAGTCTACGCTATCTTCGTAGTGAATCTCAATACCTGCGGCTTCTAATTCTTGTGTCAATTGCGTAGATACTTTATCATATCCTGCAACTTCTTTTCCAATGAACTTAAAATAACGAGCCAAAGCACTCATACCAATGCCTCCAATTCCAATAAAATATACGCTCTTAATGCTATTTATATCCATTTTTTACTTCTTCATTAATTCTACGATCTGATCTACTATCTCTTTTGTGGCAGTGGGTAAAGCTAGTGTTCTAAACTTTTGTCCCAAAGCCTTCTGTCTTTCTTTATCATTAAACAAGTCTTGAAAAGTCGAAACAAACTTTTCATTCAACTCGCTTTCTTTGATCAAAAGTGCTGCATCTTGTTCGACGATACTTCTCGCATTTTTGGTCTGATGATCTTCTGCTACATTAGGTGAAGGAATAAACAGTACTGCCTTTCCCACTAATGCTAGCTCCGATACTGAAGATGCTCCTGCACGAGAAATAATACTATCTGCTGCGGCATAGGCTAGATCCATTCGATCTACAAATGCACATACGCGTACAGCGGCTGACTCATATTGTTTGTATTCCTCGTAGTAGAACGTTCCACATTGCCAGATCAATTGAATCCCCATTTCGCTAAACAAGGGCAATTGTTCTTCTATCAATTGGTTTATTCTACGTGCGCCTAAACTTCCTCCAATAACCAACAGTGTATTTTTTGATGAATCTAATCCAAAATGACTGATGGCTTCGTCTCTTTTTGTTGCTATATCGAGTAACCCCTGACGAACTGGATTTCCCGTTTTTATAATTTTGTGTGCCGGAAAAAAATGTTCTAATCCATCATAGGCCACACAGACTTTGTCTACTTCTTTTGCCAATAACTTATTGGTAATCCCCGGAAATGAGTTTTGCTCTTGTATAAGCGTTGGAATTCCTTTTCCTGCTGCTACTTTTACCACTGCTCCACTTGCAAATCCACCAGTACCAATAACAACATCGGGTTGAAAATTTTTAATAATTTTTCTAGATCGCTTCAAGCTGCTCAACAACTTAAAAGGAAACATCAAATTATCGAGGGTCAATTTGCGTTGAATACCCGAAATCCACAATCCTTCGATGGGATAGCCAGCTTGGGGTACGCGTTGCATTTCCATTTTCCCTTCTGCTCCTACAAAAAGAATAGCTGCTTCAGGAAATCTCGCCTTTAATTCGTCGGCAATTGCCAATGCAGGAAAAATATGTCCTCCTGTTCCTCCGCCACTAATTATAAACTTCGGTTTACGTTCCATTTGCTTTTATTCTTCTATACTATTTTTTTCTAATCGTTCTAAGTGCAAATCATGCAACATTTCTTGTTCCATTTGCTCTTCTTCTTGTCTTTTTTGTTCTTCTGCTTGTACTTCCGCTTCTTTTTTGGTCACGCTGAGAATAACAGCAATGGCAAAACACGTCATCCAGATTGCTGTTCCACCACTACTAACCAACGGCAAAGCTTGTCCTGTTGTTGGTAAAAGTGAAACGGCTACTCCCATATTGATTAACGCTTGGAAGATGAGATAAAACCCCAATCCTGCTACCAATAACTTTCCAAAGAGGGTAGGTGCTTTGTGCACAGCAATGAGAAAGCGATAAAAAAGCAAGAGGTAGATCCCTAAAATGCTAAATCCGCCTAGCAATCCCCATTCTTCTACAATGATAGCAAAGATAAAATCGGAGGAAGATTGAGGTAAAAAGTTTTTCAATACACTTTTACCAGGACCAACCCCGAACAATCCACCATTAGCGATGGCCATTTTAGCATTTTCTACCTGATATAAATCTCGGGTTCCATCATCGGGGCCAGCAAAGCGATCAATACGGCTAATCCAAGTATCCACCCGATGGGGGAATGCTCCTGGAAAAGCTTTAGCTACTAGAACGAATACAAGCATACAACAGGCACCGATTCCGATGATTGTCATCAAGTATTTAAAGGGATATTTTCCAATAAACACCAATACACAGACCATGCAAAAGATCAAGGCTGCCGTGGAAAAGTTAGCGGGTAAAATCAATCCAATAATGACCAATACGGGAACCCATAATTGCCAAAAGGACGTTTTAAACGTAACTACTTCATCTTTAATTCCTGTAAGGTATTGCGCCACATACATAAGCAAGATAATTGCCGCTGTAGAAGAGGGTTGAAATTGTCCCAACAAGGGGATTTTCAACCATCTACTTGCATTGGCTCCTCCAATTGTATTTCCCTTTAATAAGGTGTACAACAAGATCAATGCAATAATGGGCATACCGATGATGGCAATTTTCCGAAAGAGCGCATAATCTCTTTTGTGAAAATACCACATGATGCAAATTCCAATAAATAAATGAACGAAATGTCGAAACAAATAATCGGTGGTTGCCTTTCCTGTTCCGATGGTGTAAACTAGATTCGTACTCGCACTATAAACGGGTAAAAAAGACAGCATGGCCAATAAAATTGCTAATGCCCATATAATCTTATCTCCGTACAACAATGAAAGTAGTTTTTTCATCATCTACCTTTTCTTTATTTTATTTTATAATTTCAATACTTCTTCTTTGAACTGTTTTCCTCTATCTTCATAGCTGGTAAACAAATCAAAACTCGCACATGCGGGTGATAGTAAAACGGTGTCTCCGCCTTCAGCTAATGCTTTTGCCTGAACAACAGCATCATGCATGGATTGTACTTCAACCAGATCATCGACTACCTTTTCATAGGCGGCTTTTATTTTTTGGTTGTCAATTCCCAAACAAACAATCGCTTTTACTTTTTCACGCACCAAGGGCATTAACTCATCGTAATCATTTCCTTTGTCTACACCTCCAACAATCCAAACTGTTGGTGTTTTCATGCTTTCTAAAGCAAAGAAAGTAGCATTGACATTGGTTGCTTTTGAATCGTTGATGTACTGAACATTTTCTAATTTCAGCACTTTTTCTAAACGATGCTCCACACCTTGAAAATCAGATAGACTTTCTCGTATTACATTCTTTCTAATTCGCTTTAACTGCGCTATTGTTGTTGCTGCCATAACATTTTTTACGTTGTGCATCCCTTCTAGTGCCACGTCCTTAATAGGTAATACAAATTTTTCATCACTCATATTCACTATAATTTTATCGTCTTCCACATAGGCACCTCGTTCTAACTTATGTTTGATAGAAAAAGGTAACTTCTGTGCTTTTACCTCATGCTCGCTCAGCCATTTCTGAATCTCTACATCGTCATAATCATAAATCAAATAGTCATCTGCTGTCTGATTCATCGTAATTCGAAATTTTGAAGCGATATAATTCTCATATTTATAGTCGTATCGATCTAAATGATCTGGACTAATATTAGTGATTACTGCAATATGGGGTCTGTAGGTTTCTATTCCATCTAACTGGAAACTACTCAACTCCAAAACATAACATTTTGCAGGATCCACCTTTACTTGCTCCGCATAACTTTGACCAATATTTCCACCAACACCGACATTGAGTCCACCTTGCTGTAATAAATGGTAAGTTAACATCGTAGTTGTCGTTTTTCCATTACTACCTGTAATGCCAACGGACAACGCATCATTAAAAGGGTAAGCAAACTCTATTTCTGAGATTATCCTAATTCCCTTTGCTACTATTTTTTGTACGATTGGCGCCTTATCTGGTATCCCAGGGCTTTTCACTACAACATCAGCATTTACTATTTTAGCTTCTGTGTGCTGTTTTTCCTCCCAATCGATGGCATTATGTATAAGAACTTCTTTATACTTCTCTTGAATTACTCCATAATCTGAAACAAAGGTGTCATATCCTTTTTCAACGGCCAATAAAGCTGTTCCTACACCACTTTCTCCTCCTCCTAAAATAACAACCCTCATTTTATTATCTCAGTTTTAATGAAATCACACAAAATACACCCAACAGAATCGCAATAATCCAAAAACGAGTCACGATTTTACTTTCATGATACCCTTTCTTCTGAAAATGGTGATGCAAAGGCGACATTAAAAATATACGTCTTCCCTCTCCGTATTTATTTTTGGTGTATTTGAAATAACTTACTTGCAGTACCACGGATAGTGTTTCTGCAAAAAACACAGCACACAATACGGGTATCAATAATTCTTTTCGCACGGCAATAGCCAATACAGCGATAATTCCCCCAATAGTTAAACTACCCGTATCTCCCATAAACACTTGAGCAGGATAGGTATTATACCACAAAAATCCAATCAGCGCTCCAATGAATGCGGAGACAAAAACCGTCATTTCTCCTGAATGTGGGATATACATGATATCAAGATAATTCGCAAATATCACGTTCCCAGATATAAAGGCAAAAATACCCAACACAAAGGTAGAAATAGCAGAAGTTCCTGCGGCTAAACCGTCAATCCCATCCGTTAAATTTGCCCCGTTTGAGACTGCTGTTACGATGAAAATCACAATGGGAATAAAGATCAACCAAGCATAGTCTGCTGCTCCTTCTCCCATCCAGCTGATTAACATACTGTAATCAAATTCATTATTCTTGAAAAAAGGAATTGTTGTAGCGGTTGATTTCACGTCATACTGACTTACAGCAACCTCACTTAACATGTGTTTGGCTGGTACTTCGCGAACGGTCACCGCTGGACTAAAATACAAGACTGCTCCAACGATAAGTCCTAATCCCACTTGACCAATTACTTTAAATCGGCCTTTCAATCCTTCTTTATCTTTTTTAAATACTTTAATATAGTCGTCTAAGAACCCTATAATCCCCATCCATACTGTTGTCAAAATAAGCAGGAGTACATAGATATTATCAAGTTTTGCAAACAATAATACGGGGATTAGTGTTGCTATAATAATAATGATTCCCCCCATGGTAGGAGTTCCTGCCTTTTCTTTTTGTCCTTCTAAACCTAGTTCTCGAACTGTTTCTCCGATTTGCATAGTTCTCAAACGCTTAATAATGCGCTTTCCATAAATAATCGAGATCAACAACGAGAAGATCATCGCCATACCCGAACGAAACGTAATGTACTGAAACACACCTGCTCCGGGTATTTTGAATAAACTTTCTAAGTATTGAAATACGTAATACAACATAATTGTTTTTCTTTTTCTATAGTTCTAAAAACTCCTTTACTATTTCCAAGTCACTAAAATGACTTCTTACTCCTTTTATCTCTTGATATGTTTCGTGTCCCTTTCCTGCGATCAAAATAATATCACCAGCAGTTGCTTGTTGACACGCTAACTTAATAGCCTGTTTTCGATCTTCAACCACCACTGTTTTCATCTTGTGTTGTGGTTCAACACCTGCTTCAATATCCTCCAATATGGCTGCAGGCTCTTCAAATCGAGGGTTATCTGATGTAAAAATCACTTTATTACTTAAATCAGAAGCTATTTTCCCCATTTCTGGGCGTTTTGTTTTATCTCTATTCCCTCCACAGCCTACAACTGTAATCAGTTGTTCGTTGTTGGTACGAATGCTGTTAATGGTATCAATTACATTCGCTAAAGCATCTGGTGTATGTGCGTAATCTACAATTGCTGTTACGTTTTTAGACGAAACAATGTATTGAAAACGCCCTTCTACACTAGTCAATTTACTCAACTGTACCAAAGCTTCTTCCATCGGGACACCCAGCTCTACTGCTGTACCCAATACTGCCAATAAATTGTACGCATTGAATGCCCCAATCAGTTGTACCCATAATTCTTGCTGATTGATTTTCATCAACATGCCCGAAAACTGACTTTCCAAGATCTGTCCTTTGTAATCTGCCATATTTTTTAAGGCATACGAACAAACCTTAGCTTGCGTATTTTGAACCATAATTGGTCCATTCTTATCATCAATATTAGTTAAAGCGAAACTTGCTTTTTTCAATTGATCAAAGAACATTTTTTTGGCGTCGCGATATGCAGCGAACGTTTTGTGGTAATCCAAATGGTCATGGGTCAAATTGGTAAATATTCCCCCAGCAAATTGAAGACCAAACGTACGATGTTGAATCACCCCATGAGAGCTCACTTCCATGAAACAAAATTCACAACCTTCTTCCGCCATTTGATTCAAATACGCATTAATAGTTATTGAATCTGGAGTAGTATGTGACGTTTCATAAATAGTTTCCCCTATTCGGATGTTAACTGTTGAAAGCAATCCTACTTTGTAGCCCAAATTGGTAAATAGGGTATATAACAAGGTGGCGATGGTCGTTTTACCATTGGTTCCTGTTACGCCCACTAGTTTTAATTTATGCGAGGGATTCTCATAGAAATTAGCAGCAATTACCGCTAATGCTCTATTGCTATCCTCTACCACAGCATACACTACGCCAGTGACCAATTCACCTGGCAATTCTTGACATACAACAGCCGTTGCTCCTTTCTCGATTGCTTGTTGGATATAGGTATGTCCGTCCGCTACCTCTCCTACAATGGCAATAAATAGAGTATTTGACTTTACTTGACGGGAGTCAAAAGCCAAATGGTCTATGGTTGTATCTGTTGATCCAACAATAGACTGTATCTCTACTTTGTATAATATGTCTTTTATCTTTTTCACGATAGTTCTAAAACTATTTTTTGATTCTTATTTATTTTTTGTCCTGCAACAATGGACTGTGTTTTAACTTTTCCTACCCCTTTTACTTGTACTTTTAATCCCAAGTTTTCTAGTAAAGGCAAGGCGTCCATCACTTGCATTCCTTTCACGTCTGGCATAACCAATTCTCTCGACTGGTTTTGAACTGTAAAAGATTGGTAACTCGATGCAATACTTTCAGGTACCTCATTCGATTCTCTTAGTTCTTTTGTCGTTGGCACATCCGTATAAATCTTCTGTGCAATACGTTTAAATACGGGTCCTGCTACATCTGCTCCATAATAACTCTTGGATCGATCTGGCTTGTGAATCACCACAATACAAGAATACTTTGGGTTATCTGCTGGAAAATACCCTGCAAACGAAGAGGAATAATACATATCTGAATCATATCCTTTTCCCTTACCATAATTCACCTGTGCAGTTCCCGTTTTCCCCGCCATTGAAAAGTTCGCTGAGTACAATTTTCTCCCTGTTCCTTTCTTTACCGTATTCGCCAAAATAGCTTGTACTTGAGCGATTACCTCTGGCGATGCGATTTGCGGATTCAGCACTACCTTATCAAATTTCTCTATCGTTTGATCAAATTCTTTGATCTCAGAAACGAAATAAGGTTTTACCATTTCTCCATTATTTGCTACAGCATTATATAAGGTAAGCGTTTGCAAAGGCGTTACGGATAATCCATATCCAAAAGCCATCCAAGGCAACGCTAGTCCACTCCATCCTTTTTGTCCTGGTTTAGGAATATAGGGTGTTGCTTCTCCTTTTATTTTTAATCCTAGTGGTTTATCCATCCACAAAGCACCTAAATAATCCGTAAACACTTTGGGATCGCTTTTAAACGCCTCATCAACAGCTTGTGTAATCACTGTATTGGATGAAACTTCGATTCCTCTTGCCAACGAAATTTTCCCATAGCCTCCGTGTTTGGAATCTCGGACCCTTGCGTTGTAAAAGCGAACCATCCCGTTATTCGTATCATATACACGAGCGGTATCCACTTGTTTTTTTTCTAACAGCGCTAATAGCGATGCAATTTTAAAGGTAGATCCCGGTTCGTGCTTTTCTCCTACTGCATAGTTAACCGTTTCATAGTAAGCTCCTGTTTGTGGATCTCTACCTAAGTTTGAAATCGCGCGAATTGCTCCCGTTTTTGTTTCCATCACAATCACACAACCGTGGTCGGCACTGTATTTATCTAGTGACTGTAACAAAGCATGATGCGCAATATCCTGAATGTATACATCAATGGTCGAGATAACATCTTTTCCATCAATCGGTTCAATTTCATTTTCATCGTTAATGGGTTTCCATTGATTCTTTGCCAAGCTTTGCATTTTTCGTTTGCCATCAAATCCACTGAGGTAATCTGTAAAAGCCCCCTCAATTCCCACTCTTCCGAATGTTCCATCTTCATTCTTGCGTTCGTAACCAATGGTACGCTTCGCAATTCTTCCGATAGGATGCTGGCGAACTGTCTTTTGAGAGGAGATAAAACCACCGCCATTCCCTCCTCTTTTAAATAGAGGGAAATTTTTAATTCGCACATATTCGACATAGCTCAAATTTCGAGCGATTAGAATATACCTGCTTTTGGATGCTCTTCCTTTGCGCAACATACTCTCGTAATGTCCGCTAGATTTATTAAACATCACAGCCAACGAATCAGCTAAAGGCTTTACTTCCTTTTCAAAAACTTCTTGTTTGGGTGCTACCCCGTCAAAACGTATTTCAAAGACCGGTACTGAGGTCGCTAATAAGCTTCCATCAGCAGAATAAACATTTCCTCTATTGGCTTCTATTACTTCCTCCTTCACTCGATTTTCACTTCGCGCTTTTTGTCGAAGTTCACTTCCTTCTACTCCCTGAATTAACAGTAACCGATAAACCACCCCTCCTGCTAGTAGTAACACGATCGCAGTGACGACATAAATATTGATGTAAATATTTTTGTTACCTAGGGCCATAGCTTATTCCACACTGTTTTATTTTCTTCCTCCTTTAACACCTTTATCTTTTGTGGAGGTGTTTCGGAAGGATAAATTCCTTCTTCCTCTAATTTTCGTGTGATTGTTGACTCCATTTTCAGTTCCATTAATTCTGAACGCGTTGCCACAAACTCAGCACGTAGCATTTTCACCTCATGTGTTAGTTTTCCAATTTTAAACACTTTCGATTCGTATCGCTGTGTATTTCCAATCAAAATCATACCCAACACAATCACATATATAATAAAACCCCAAGTTCTCGCTGAATTCTCGTTCACAAGAATCTTTGCCTTTATTATATCTACGGGACTTGCTATTGTTTTTTTCATTTTTTCTCTGCAACTCTCAACTTTGCTGATCGAGCTCGGTTATTTACTGCTATTTCTTCATCCGTTGGTACAATTAATTTTCCCAATTGTTTCAACGGCACTTCAAATCGTCCAAACATGTCGCGCTCTGGCTCTCCTTCAAACATCCCATTCTTCATAAAGCGTTTCACTAATCGATCTTCGAGCGAGTGATACGAAATCACACTTAATCGCCCTCCTTCTTTTAGCACCTCAACACTTTGTTCCAACAATTCTTTCAGCACCTCAATCTCTTGATTTACTTCAATGCGAATTGCTTGATATACTTGTGCTAATATTTTAGCACTTTTATGTGCGGGTAAAAAACGAGATAGCACTTGTTTCAGCTGATCTGTATTTTTTATTTCTCCCTCTTGTCTTGCTTTTACAATAGCAAAAGCCATAGATCCTGCATTTTTTAATTCTCCGTATACACTAAGTACATACCTCAAATCTTTTTCTTCGTAGTCGTTTACTACGTGATACGCTGACATTTCCCCATTTTGGTTCATTCGCATATCAAGCTCGCCATCAAAACGAGTAGAGAATCCGCGTTCTGCTACATCAAACTGATGAGAAGAAACTCCCAAGTCTCCCAGTATTCCATCTACTTCACGTACTCCATAAAATCTCAAGTAGCGTTTTAAGTATCTAAAATTTTGATTGATCAAAACAAATCGAGGATCATCAATTGCATTTTTCACTGCATCATCATCCTGATCAAAAGCAAATAATTTTCCATTTTCTCCTAGGCGGCTCAATATTTCTCGTGAGTGCCCTCCTCCTCCAAAAGTCACATCAACATAAACACCATCTGGACGAATATTCAATCCATCCACCGTTTCTGTTAATAAAACAGGTCTATGATATGCGTATAAATCGTTAGTCATCAAAACTTATATTACTCATTACTTCTTGTGCCAATGCGCCAAAGTCAAAATCATCTGGTTCTAAAGTAGCTTCATACAGGTCTTTATCCCATATTTCTACGATATTTACTTTCGATGCCATTACAATTTCTTTTGTAATGCTACCAAACTGCAACAGATCCTTTGCTATTAGCAAACGACCTGCATCATCAATATCAACTTTCTTAACCCCTGCCATAAAAGCACGGATGAACGTATCTACTTTTTTATCAAAGGGATTTAACTTATTGATCTTCACCATCATCTTCTCCCACTCAGCCATTGGCCACAATTCTAAACATGTTTCAAATACCGATCGCTTCAGCACAAAACCATCGGCAATAGCAGGCAACTGCTTCTTCAGAGAAGCAGGCACCAATACCCTACCTTTGGTATCGACTTTACATTCATATGTACCGATAATTGACGTCAAAATTTAATTTTATGTATACTTAGCAAATGTAATTATTTTTTTACCACTTTTACCCACTTTTACCCACTTTGTTGATAAGTTTTCTAAATATACCGTATTTACTGACCTCAATCAGCGATTACCCCCTCCAAAACCTCGCATTTTTTGATCAAACTAGTTGATTTGAACTCACTTATCACCAAAAGTGATGTTTCATTTTCACCAACTCCCTCTATTTATTAATTACCATACTTTTAACTTAAAAGACACATTTAACACACAAAAACAATTTTTTTATTCCTTTTTTAAAACAACTATAAATCACAAAAGAAAAGCAAAATTCACTTGCTGAAAACCCTGCCTTTTTTCGTGTTCACCTGCCCTATTCTACCTAAAAAAGACACGTATCAACCGTTATCCTACAGCTCAACAAAAACCCATCACCTCTTAAACACCCCTCTAAGACACCGCAGCATATCTTCTGTTTTGACTACAAAACGGCTACTTTAGACCATCCTCCTTTCTGATACCTGATTTAACAACTTTTTTTATCCTCTGAAGAAAAAAAAAGAACTGTATCCCCCCTTGTAACACAGGAGAAAGGAGCACATCAAATTCCTCCCTATTTCTATTCAAAGAGCCTTCAAACAACCAATAGGTATAAACTAAATAAACATTCAAAGTGTTAATTAAAATTATACGAAGGACTGTCCTCTTAACCTTTGAACGGCTTCTTTTTTGGTAACTCATCGCAAAACGCATGTTCTAAATATCAAATACTTGATACAATCCAAAAGTTTGAAACCGTCTTTGCTAGAAAAAAATAAGTAGAAAGCAGCTTATTACTCCAATGAAGTACGTTGGACATGGTATACGAACCTGAACGATACTTCAATTAAATCATACTAACCTCGCTCTATTCACTCTTTTATCACCTAGGTTAAAATCCAAGACAAAACAGGAATCACGACTCCTTCGTTTGGCGCAATTTACATCCATAAATTATGCCGTGCTTCTCTGATGTGAACAACTTTGTACATGTTTAACGATTATCGACCAAATGCCTATCAGAACAATTTTATTACTTCGCTTCGTACCTTATATTCGTCATCTCATTGGAGCTATTGCCTTAAAATCTCCTTATAGGGGAGACATAATTAACTCTTATTTTCCTGTAACAAATACCTCTTTTTTTTTTTTTACTCTTCCAACGGGCAAGTAAAAAAAGAAAGATTGTTAGAAAAACTCTAAAATGAACAAATCATTCCTCCTTCTTCCCTTTTATTTCACTTCACCATACCTTTGCGCTATTTGCATAGGCAATAGACGCAACTTCCTTATAGCACAACAGATTCAGTGCATTCCCTAACCATTATTTCGTTGAATAGAAACACTGTAAAATGCAACAGCTTAATTATTCTGATATTTTTCACACCCTATTCGATTTTATCCTTTTATTACAATAAATGTCTCTATTAAAAATGTATATTTGTAAGAATTTAAAAATCGCAAGTAAGAGCTAATGGAGCGAACTTTAAAAGAAGACGGTAAATTCCGATATGTGGAAGTTGGTGAAGGAACACCAATTATCATCTTACATGGATTAATGGGAGGTCTTAGTAATTTCGATGGGGTTGCCAATTACTTTCCGCAAAAAGGTTACAAAGTTGTTATTCCTGAATTGCCTTTATATACCAACAGCATTTTAAAAACAAATGTAAAAGCCTTTGCCAAGTTTGTCAAAGACTTTATTGAACGTATTGGTTATAAAGATGCTATTATTTTAGGTAATTCACTAGGAGGACATATCGCTTTGTACTTTGCTAAAATGTATCCGAAACATCTACAAGCTATGGTGCTGACTGGCAGTTCAGGACTATACGAGAGTGCTATGGGTGATAGTTATCCAAAGCGCGGAGACTACGAATACATTCGAAAAAAAGCAGAAGACGTATTTTATGATCCTGCTGTAGCAACCAAAGAAATTGTGGACGACGTTTTTGCCACAGTAAATGATCGCATGAAGCTGATTAAGACTTTGACTATTGCAAAAAGTGCAATTCGACATAATATGTCCAAAGACTTACCAAAAATAAATGTTCCTACTTGTTTAATTTGGGGAAGAAATGACAAAGTAACTCCACCTGAAGTTGCGGTTGAATTTCACGAATTACTACCTGACTCTGATCTATATTGGATCGATAAATGTGGGCATGCAGCCATGATGGAACACCCAGACGAATTCAATGAACTATTAAATAAATGGTTCAACGAACGCAACATATAAAACAATGAAAATAAATACTGCAGCATTTGTAATGAGTAACTCTGAAGTAAGTAAGTGCCCGAATGAGCCTTTACCAGAGTATGCTTTTATCGGGAGATCCAACGTTGGAAAATCTTCCCTAATCAACATGCTTACCAATTCAAAAAACTTAGCCAAAACATCCTCTAGACCAGGAAAAACGCAATTGATTAATCACTTTAAAATCAATTCGAATTGGTTTTTAGTCGATTTACCTGGATATGGGTACGCTAAAGTATCGAAAAAGACGAAAAGTGTTTTCCAAAAATTCATTACGGAATACTTTGAAAAACGCCAACAATTAGTTTCTGCTTTTGTTTTAATTGACATTCGACATGAAGCTCAAAAAATTGATTTGGAGTTCATGGAGTATTTAGGTGAAACGGGTATTCCCTTTGCTATTATCTTCACCAAAGCGGATAAGGTAGGTAAAACCAAAATACACCAATTAGTTGCTGCTTACGAGAAGCAATTATTAAATGGACTTTGGGAAGAAATGCCCCCTTATTTCGTCACGTCTTCAGAAGACAAAACAGGTCGAGATGAAGTATTGGCTTATATTGATGAAATCAATCAAGACATCTTCAAAAATCCATTACCGATATAAAACAAAAAAAAACTGCCCAGGCAGTTTTTTTTGTTTCTAAATATAGTAATCGTTTACTGTAATAATACCCGCTCGTATAGCATAACGCGTAGCATCATGTACACTGTTAACCTCTAGTTTTTTAAAGATATTCTTTCGGTGTGTAATCACCGTATGTATACTAATATTGCGATCGGCTGCAATTTCCTTTGTCATTTTTCCTGTGGCAATCTCCTTTAAAATTTCTCGTTCTGCATTAGTCAAAATTTGATCTACCTTAAATGCAGTTGTCTTATATGAAGCGAGAACTTCTTGTACACAAGGCGCTATATAATGGTCTTTTTTACAAATGAGAGCCAAAGCGTTTTTTAACTCCTGAATGGTATTTCTTTGTTGGACCATATTAAATCCATTCACCGATTTCACTTGCAGTATTTTTTTCAACCACACTTCGGGTAATTCTTCTAACCACATGACCCAGGTACTTCGTTCATAGTCGATTTTCAATTCATAAATAACATCAACCTGTTGCAAAAGGTGGTAGGTCGTTGGATTAAAAAAGACATAGCCTGTACTGTTTTTCTTTAAAAAGAGACGGATATCTTGTACTGTTTGCAGATCATACCATACAATTTCCTCAGGGCACACCTGTTCTGCTATCGTTTTGATGCCTAAACGAACCAATTCTTTTTCTTCTAAAATAGCAATGTGCATCATAACTTACCTTTATCGTACAAAATTAAGGAAATAATCTCAGGAATAAACAGAAAAGGCTGTCGATGAGACAGCCTTTTCCACCATTACTGATTGAATAAAATAAACAACTAATGAACCACTCACTCTTACAGATTTGGATTCTCTCTTACTTCCACATTTGGTATTTGATACAAATAGTATGGACTATTCGATACAAAAGGACTTTTATCTGGAAAGTTCAACGCATAATGACCATTTGCTGTCATTAGTTTCGTTTTCGTTATTTCCTTTCCTTCTTCATCTTTTACCACATAGGAATATTCTATTTTATCGTGTTCGTATTTTTTGCGAACCACGGCTTTTTGATTTCTAACGATATCCACTAAGCTAAATCCTTCGCCAAACAACTCTTTTCTTCTTTCCAACCAGATTGCTTCCAGCAATTCATTTCCTGATAAATTACTAGCTAAGACCGCATTTCGAGCGCGTTTTACTTCGTTTAATTTATTGATAGCATCTCCATCCTGTAGTCGCGCTTTTGCTTCTGCATTAATTAGGTAAATTTCTGAAGTACGCATCAACACAATATCAGCAATCTGTCCTGCTTTGAATTTGAACTTAGCATAACGCATCCAAACCACACCTGTTTTCTCGATATCAGCACTTGGATCTGGCGCCCAATTAATCATCGATTTTCTATAATCTCCCTCGTCAAAAAGATCTTTAAAATAAGGATCTGCATTAAAACTATAGTAGTAACTATCTTTAGACGTCACATCTAAATAGTGGAACTGATACGAGGCAGAGCTTTGATCAGGTGTTTGCAGATGTCCCCAAATCCATTCGCGATTATTGGCATCATTAAATCCTGCTTTATACTCTACTTCATTCATTAAATAATCATTTTTAGCTAAGAGACGATCGGAATACTCTTTTGCTTTATCCCAATTTCTCGCATATAAATTCCCTCTAGATAGTAAGCCCAAGACTACGTTATGATCAATTTGGAATTTCTGATCACGTGCATATCCCTCAGGAATTAGCACTAAGGCTTCTTCCAAATCTTTCAGGGCTTGATTATAAAGCTCTGTTACAGTTGCTCGTTTACCTGGCTGTGACTTTGCTGTCGTTGGTTGTAGGTAAATTGGCGCTGTTAAAGCATTGGGATCCTTATCGATAGCAAAGGCATAGGAAGAGGCCAAGTGCAGATACATAAATCCTCTTAGCGCATAAGCTTGTCCTTTAATTCGTCTACGATCGCCACCATCCCCTTGTGAATCATCAATATAAGCCAAAATATTATTCATATTATTAATGGTCTTATAGGTCAAATTCCAGCTGTGGGTATTCGTTCCCCCTTTTCCATACAAAGCATTGAATTGGTAATGTGAACCAAATCCATATTTATTGGTTTGGTATACCACATCATTCCCCATGGCATCACTGGTGCGTAAAAAAGAACCAAATCCAGGATTTGCATACGTATAGAACGTTTCCATCAGTTGTCCCCAACTTCCGTTTAATACCTTTTCACTCCCTGATACTGTTTTAAAGACTTCCTTTTTTTCGATTGCATCCGTTGGTGAAGTATCTAATTCACAAGAAGTCAATCCTAAAGCAACTAGTAAAACAAAAACTTTAGTATAGGTAATATATCTTTTCATCTGTTTATAATTTTAAGTTTACCCCCACTGAAATGGTTTTCATTGCGGGATAACGATAGTAGGTTGTACCATCGAAGTTTTGTTCTGGATCTAATCCTTGTTGTTTGGTCCAAGTGAATAAATTTTCTGCTTGTAAGTATAACGAAGCTTGTCCGATATTCACTTTATCTAGCCACTCTTGTGGAAAATTATACGCAAGAGAAAGTGTTTTTAATTTCAGGAACGAACGATCAACTAAGAAACGATCAGAGGAGTACGTCCATCTTCCTGCATCGGCAGTAGTTAATCGACCTACATTTGCATTTGGATTTTCGGGTGTCCAACGATCTAACATATCCACACTCCATGTTCCTCCTCCTGGCTCGTTACTCATCAAACTCGTTTTATCTCCATTGTAAATCTTACCTCCAATATTGTAAGAGAAATTAGCAATTACTTGCCAATTTTTATACGTCAAATCTGTTAGGAAACCTCCAGAAAACTTAGGCAAAGAATTTCCAGCCTTCACTTTATCCTGATCATCTAAATCACCATAATTTTCGGTGATATAGCGATTTCCGTTGACATCTGTACCATACCATTGAGGTCTTCCCGTTTCTGGGTTTGGTCCAGCCCATTCTTGTAAATAAAAGTCATATAACGAACCTCCTTTTGCCCATCGCTTTGTTCCAGAGAACATTTCATCAGAAGGAAGAGAAACAATTTTATTTTTATAGGTAGTGATATTCAAGCCCAACTTCCATTGCCAATCTGTTGTTCGAATAGGATATCCTTCTAATGAAAGCTCCACTCCGTAATTTTTAATTTTCCCCACATTTTCTAAGATGGAGGTAAAGCCTAAAGAAGGAGCAATTGATTTACTGAATAACAAATCTTTAGAAGAGCGTTCAAAATACTCCACTGTACCACTTAAACGGTTGTCTAAAACTGCAAAGTCAAAACCGATATTCATGTTCATATTTGATTCCCAGCTCAATTCAGGCGTTTCTAAACGAGAGGCAACTAAACCAGGGTTTCCTAAATTGTTGTAGATATCGTATAACTCTTGATACGCGTAATATCCTACTTTATCATTTCCTTGTGCCCCATAACTTGCACGGAATACGAGCTCATTCAACCACGTATTGCGATAGTTCTGCATAAAGTCTTCATCTATAATTCTCCATGAAGCCCCTACAGACCAGAATCCACCCCAACGTTTTGCCTTTGCAAAACGAGACGATCCATCTGCACGATAAGAAGCTGATAGATAATACTTCTTATCATACGAATATTGCGCATTTCCGAAGAAACTCAACATTTTATACTCATCCGCTTTTCCATAGAAATCAACTAATCGAGAAGCCGCATCCGCCTGTTCATACCCCATCATTGCTAATTGCTCTCTTGCTCCTCCAAAATAGTTTGACTTAAAGTGGTAATACTCTTGTCCGCCCATAAAGGTCAAGCTATTTTTATCATCTAAATCCAGATCATAATTCAACACGTTATTGTAGGTCATACTTACCGTACGTGTATTTCGCATACTTACTCCTCCCCCAGTTGAGCTCGATGGTCCGATTTCTGGATTTGTTACATTGTGTTTATATTCACTGTTGTAATCAATATTCACCGATGTTTTCCACTTCAAATTGTCCAAAAACTTCACTTGTGCATAGGTGCGTACAGTAGCAATATCAAATTTGTTCTCTGCTTTGTCTAAGGGTAGAGTCGCTACTAAGTTGTGGCGAGCATATGAACTCGCTCTGTAGGTTCCAAAGTCATAGATTCGATTTCCTGTTACAGGATCTACTAGATATGCCCCTGTTGTTAGATCGCGTTCATAAATTGGATAAAACGATGGCATGTTACGTCCAAAGCCGATTACGTTTCCAATGGCACTATCGTCCTGTTTTGGATAATCTTGAATAGCATGTGAAGCAGAAGCGTTCAGTCCTAGCTCCAACCAATCTTTCGCATCCACGACAAGGTTTGAACGGAAATTAAAACGTTTAAACCCCGATTCTTTGATATACCCTTGATTGTTCAAGAACCCTCCTGACACATAGTATTTCGATTTTTCTCCACCTCCTGATACACGTACATTAATATCCGTATAATTAGCCGATTGGGATAATGCATCCGTCCAATTGTCATTCCACAACGGTTGTAAACCAGCGCGTAACTTTCCGTCTGTACCAACAGGTTGTGGATTATTCAATCCATACGGATTAATTCCCAATTCATTAACTAAATTGGCTGTTGCATACTGCCCTGCAGCATCCCAACTAGCACCTGTTTGGTCCATATGACCGTTGCGAAGTGCTTCCCAATACAATTCCATGTATTGATTGGTTCCCAAGGTTTTATAATCACTACGCGCTCGACTTGACGTTCCGTATTTTGCGGATATTTCAATTTGAGGCTCTTGATTTTTCAACCCTTTTTTGGTGGTAATGATAATCACCCCATTTGCTGCTCTAGATCCGTATAATGTAGCAGCTGTTGCATCTTTTAATACGGAAATAGATTCTATATCTGCCGGAGCAATAGCAGATAGACCTCCTTCATAAGGAACTCCATCTACTACATATAAAGGTTTACTGTCGGCATTAATTGAACCAATCCCACGGATGCGTATTTCCGCTTCCGAACCAGGTTGTCCACTTGCTGCAAACGATTGAACCCCTGCTACCGAGCCTTCTAAAACTCTTGAAACGTTGCTCACTTGAGACTGTCCAATGGTTTTAGCGCTAACTAATCCAACTGATCCTGTATACGTTTTTTTATTCGCTGTACCATAGGGCACCTGAATAATAACTTCTTCTAAGTTTTCGGCCGTCGCCTCTAAGTAAATATTGATTTCCGTTTGATTGGACACTTTTACTCTTTTCGTTACGTAACCAATAAAAGAGAAGGCAACGGTTTGGTTTGGCTCTACTTTGATGGCATAATGTCCATCAAAATCGGTCGCTACCCCTTTACCTGTTTCTTCTACGATTACACTTACCCCAGGTAGATTTCCTCCAACATCAGAAACTGTACCTTTTAGCGTAATTTCTTGTGCTTGTAGCTGATAAACCCCTACCAGTACAAAAACAATTTGTAAAATTTTTTGCATAAATTGTCCCTTTGCTTGATGAATAGTATTCATCAATACATTAATAAAAAAATGTTATAATTAAAAAGATTTAGGCCTACTCAACTTGAAGCCCTCGAAATGAAGATGTGCTAGATACAACACAAACCCATGCAGCACTTCATCGTCACGGAAGAAGAAACTCCAGGTAGACCATAAGAAAAAGAAGAAGTCATTTTAGGTAAAAAAACTATTGACTGCATAATGTTATTGTTTTAGATTTTAACCTCAACTACTCACAAAAGCGTTAGCATCAAGGCAAGTATCATTTTATTTTGATAGGACAAAGATAAGGACTCCCTATATAGGAGTAAATACCATGTATATGGTAGATTTAACTAAAAAAGGTTATCTCAGTTGGATTGAGATAACCTTTTTTAATTTACTATATTGATTTTAACTACTTTACATCTAATATAAAGTAATTCTTTTTTCCTTTTTGTAAGAGAATAAATTGATTATTAATCAAATCAGCTGTGGTAATCACATACTCTTCGGTCACTTTTTCTCTATTAACAGCAATAGAATTCGCTTGAAGTGAACGACGAGCCTCTCCATTCGATGGCATAAAACCACTTTTTGCAGCTAAAGCTTCAATGATTGGCAATCCTGCTTCAACATCGGCTTTCGCTACTTCGGCTTGTGGCACTCCATCAAAAACCTCTAGAAATGTTTTCGCATCCAATTGTTTCAAATCATCAGCAGAAGAATTTCCAAACAAGATTCCAGACGCTTTAATTGCGTTTTCTAAATTTTCTGTACCGTGCACCATCGTTGTTACCTCCTCTGCTAATCGCTTTTGCAATACGCGTAAATGAGGTGCTTCTAGGTGTTCTTTTACGAGTGTTTCGATTTCTTCACGACCGATAAAGGTAAAGATCTTGATGTACTTTTCTGCATCTGCATCTGATACGTTTACCCAGTATTGGTAAAACTTATAAGGGGACGTATATTCAGCCGATAGCCAAATATTTCCTCCTTCGGATTTACCAAATTTTGTTCCGTCAGCTTTTGTAATTAATGGACAAGTCAACGCATAGGCTTTTTCACTAATCGTACGACGAATTAATTCCGTTCCCGTTGTAATATTTCCCCATTGATCTGAACCTCCCATTTGCAGGGTTACATTCTTGGCTTGGAACAGGTGCAAGAAGTCATATCCTTGCAACAATTGATAACAAAATTCAGTAAAAGACATTCCATCTTGGAATTCACCATTTAGGCGTTTCTTTACAGAATCCTTCGCCATCATATAGTTAACAGTAATGTGTTTTCCTACGGTTCTAATGAATTCTAAGAATGAAAAGTCTTTCATCCAATCATAGTTATTCACTAGTTCTGCTGCATTTTCAGCACCAGAATTAAAATCTAAAAAACGCTCTAATTGTGCTTTAATCGCCTGTTGATTGTGACGCAATGCTTCTTCTGACAATAGATTACGCTCATTTGATTTCCCTGAAGGGTCTCCTACCATTCCAGTAGCTCCACCAATTAAAGCAATTGGTTTATGTCCTGCCAACTGAAAATGCTTTAAAAGCATTACACCTACTAAATGTCCAATATGCAATGAATCCGCTGTTGGGTCAATTCCCACATACGCTGCACGCATCTGCTCCAACAAATGTTCTTCAGTGCCTGGCATAACGTCGTGGAGCATTCCTCTCCAAGTCACTTCTTCAATAAAATTTTTCATTTAATTATATTTTATGCAAAGATAGTTCAATTCCTTGCGTGATTAGAACTTTTTTTTGCCACATCTGCATTTTTATTGCTTTCAAACTCTTCAAAACAATACATTGAAAATACGGGCGTTACTTTAAAACTTTTACTCCTATTCTTTCACTATCTAAAACATAACCTTTACATTTGTTTATTATGATACTGATTACAGGTGCCACAGGCTTAGTAGGAAGCTACCTTCTTTTACATCTTCTTCAAGAGGAGGAGCAATATGTGCGTGCAATCTATCGAGATGCCTCGCGTATTGCTAGAACCAAACATATCTTTGAACTACACAATGCTCGTGATTTATTTGATCGTATTCACTGGCAAGAAGCTGATATTTTAGATCTTCCTGCCCTCGAAGAAGCTTTTATTGGAATAACCCAGGTGTATCACTGTGCAGCTCTTGTCTCCTTTGATCCAAAAGACGAGAAAAAACTGCGCAAGACCAATATTGAAGGCACTGCTAATATTGTGAATCTAAGTTTGACTTTTGGCATAAAAAAACTATGCCATGTCAGCTCAATCGCCACTTTAGGAGAACCCTTAACCCCTTCAATTCCCATTACAGAAAAAACAGAATGGAATCCCGAGCTATACCACAGCGATTATGCCTTGAGTAAATTTGGCGCAGAAATGGAAGTTTGGCGTGGTACACAAGAAGGATTATCAGCCGTAATTGTCAATCCAGGCGTAATCTTTGGACGTGGTTTTACCAACGAAGGCAGCAGTGAACTAGTTAACAAGGTAAATCGTGGACTTCCCTTCTATACAGATGGGATTACGGCAATCGTAGCCGTAGAAGATGTTGTATCTTGTATGTATCAATTGATGCAAAACCCAACTAAAAATGAGCGTTACCTTCTCGTTGCAGCAAACGTAACGAATCGAGAATTACTAGGAGAAATTGCAACTTTATTACAAAAAAAACCCGCCCACTTTAAAGTCAACCGCATCGGACTATCCCTTGCTTGGCGATTAGATGCCTTTGTTTCTTTAATTACTGGCAAAAAAAGAAGCTTTACACGAGCAATCGCGAAAGCCTCTCTTTCTACTTTTGTATATGATTCATCAAAAATTGAAGAAACACTATCCTTTCAATTTTCACCCTACAATCATTTTTTAGCAGTTATCAGCAAAAACTTACCGTAGTTTTTATCTATTTATATTTTTTTTATTCATGGAAAACTTCCTTCCATAAAATAGAACGTATTGTTGACGCTCCAGTCTCTTTTTTACCCTTTTTTTCTAGCTGTGTGTTTTTTCAACTATGCAGGCGTTATGGCTGAGTCACCTCTCCTTTTTTCAGGGAATCTGTTAGGGAATCCGTTATGGGCTCACTCATTTTTTCTTTCTTTAACATATCTTGCTTGCCCACAATCGTATCCAGGCGTGACTGCTCTTTTTTCAATCGCTCCAGCACTCGTGTCTGCATATTGTAATACACATTCTTTTTTAAGGCGATATAATAGCGGCTATTCTCAACAAAAGCCAAACTGTCAATCTCGTATTTTTTAAAAATATCGGCCATCTGTACCGGTTGTACTGTATCAATAACGAAGGAATTCGTATTCTGTGCACCGTATAGCAGCGTCACATCATACAGCATATCTTCCATTTTTGATTCATCAATAAACGGACTGGGTTTTGCGATCTTGTCCTGACATGCAGACAACAAAATAACGGCAAAAAAAGCAACTAGTATATTTTTCATTTTTTGGTACTACTAACGTTCAAAAAGCATTCTTTGTCCGCAACGAATATCTTGTACTACTTCATTCTCATAGACTAAACAACCATTGACAAAGGTATGGGTTACTTTAGAAGAAAATGTTTCTCCTTCAAATGGAGACCATCCACATTTATACAAAATATTTGAAGCATTCACTTCCCAACTATTCGCTGGATCAATCAACACAATATCGGCGTGATAACCTTCTTTTAAAAAACCTCTTTTTTCGATTTGGAAGAGAATTGCAGGATTATGTGCTGTTTTTTCAACAATTTGCTCTACGGTAATTCGACCTTGTTTTTTAGCCTCAAATAGCGACACTAAAGCATGTTGAACTAACGGTCCTCCGGATGGAGCTTGTCCATACGCCTTTGATTTCTCCTCTTTTGTATGGGGCGCGTGATCCGTTGCAATGACGTCAATACGACCATCTAATAACGCTTCCCATAACATTTCTCTGTCTTGTTCTGTTTTAACCGCAGGATTCCATTTGATAAAATTTCCTTTGGTGTCATAATCCTTATCCGTAAACCATAAATGGTGTACACAAACTTCTGCTGTGATTTTCTTGTCTTTTAACGGGATATCATTGCGAAATAATGCAGTCTCCTTTCCTGTTGACACGTGGAATACATGCAGACGAGCCCCTGTTTTTTTTGCCAATTCTATCGCTTTAGAAGAAGATAAATAACAGGCTTCTTCACTTCGAATAATTGGGTGGCATTGTACGGGAATATCTTCTCCGTATTTTTCTTTATGCTGTTGTAAATTAGCTTGAATCGTACCTTCGTCTTCTGCGTGTACGGCAATCAACATCGATGTACTAGAAAATATTTTCTCTAAAACATCCTGACGATCCACTAACATATTTCCAGTTGAGGAACCTAAAAACAATTTAATTCCCGCTACATTGCGCGGATTAGTTTTCAACAATTCGGCTAAGTTATCGTTGGTTCCCCCCATCATAAACGAGTAATTCGCGTATGATTTAGACGCTGCAATTTCATATTTTTGTTCGAGCAATTCTTGCGTCACAGCATTGGGAACAGTATTCGGTTGCTCAATAAATGACGTAATCCCCCCTGCGACAGCAGCTCTTGATTCAGATTCTATATCGCCTTTATGTGTCAATCCAGGTTCGCGGAAGTGCACTTGATCGTCGATCATACCAGGAAGTACGTATTTTCCTGTTGCATCGATACATTGCATTCCTTCCGCAGCTTCAATCACATCGGCAATGCGTGCAATTTTTCCGTCTTGAATTAGAATATCTCCTTTTTTGACAATTCCTTCATTGACTAGGCTTCCATTTTTAATTAAGTAGTTGCTCATTATAGTTTGTTTAGTAGTTTTCTAATTTTCAAGCTCATCACACCAAAGATAGCTTCTTTGATAATGCCTTTGGACATTTTTGATTCTCCTCTTGTTCGATCAGTAAAAATAATAGGAACCTCAGTGATGGGAAATTTCTTGACATAGACGCGATACTTCATTTCAATTTGAAAGGCATAGCCAACAAATCGAATTCGATCGAGGTCAATGCGCTCTAGCACTTCTTTTGTATAACAAACAAAGCCCGCAGTAGTATCTTTGATCGGCATACGCGTGATCCAACGCACGTAAATAGAGGCACCATAAGACAAGAGTACGCGATTTAAAGGCCAATTGACCACATTTACACCTGTAACATATCTCGACCCCACAACCATACCTCCATTGGCCTGACAGCTCGCTAATAACCGACTTAGATCATGGGGATTGTGTGAGAAATCAGCGTCCATTTCAAAAATATACGCATAATCACGAGCCAATGCCCATTTAAATCCATCGACATAAGCTGTGCCTAATCCATCTTTTCCTTTGCGCTTTAAAAGGTGTAGATTATCGTACTGCTCTTGTAGCTGCTCTACAACAGCTGCTGTACCATCAGGCGAGTTATCATCCACAATAAGCACGTGAAAACACTCGGGCAATTCGAACACAGCCTCAATTATTTGCGCTATATTTTCAATCTCATTATAGGTAGGAATAATAACTAGTCCTGCATTCATTGTCTTTACTTTGGATACAAAAATAACCTTTTTATAGAAAGTTATCCCTTAAATAATTAACAAAGTCCGACAAATACATTTTTTTGCTAATTTTGCAAATGATATGGACAATCTACTACTAACTGAAAGAATTGTAACCAATAAGGATTGGGCTACCCTACTATTTTTCGTGGGCTTTTCTATCATTGCCATAAACCGAACTATTTTTAGTATTCGATTTGCTGAATTCACACGCTTAGCTATTTCAGATAAATACCTAAAAATTTACAAAGACAATACCAACCTGCGAAATAGTTTTACCCTGTCTTTTTTGACGATTCAGCTTTTGTCGATTACTTTCTTTTTGCAAATTGTGGCAAAGACTTTCGGATATATCGAACATTATAGTTTTTTGTCCTTTATTCAAATTCTCAATTTTACTTGTTTTTTTGTCATTAGCAAATACCTTATCGATAAGATTATTGGAATTACTTTTGGTATTGAAGACTTTGTAGATCATTTTAATTTGCAAAAAGCAACCTATCGAAATTACATTGGTATGTATCTATTGGGCATTGACCTGCTCTTATTTTACAACGATATAGTCAATCAAATGATTATTAGTCTAACAGGAATTACGTTAATCTTAACAAATCTTAGTTTATACGTTATTTTTATAAAAAACAATCGAAAAACGATATTAAATAAGTTGTTCTATTTTATTTTGTATCTTTGCACCCTTGAAATAGCTCCTTATTTTATAATATACTTTGCATTTAAAAACTTTAGAGCCTAAATAAGAATTAAACTATGAAAGTGAAAACAATTTTGGTTTCTCAGCCAGAACCTAAAGTAGAAAACTCTCCATACTTTGAGATCGAACAAAAGTATAAAGTAAAAATTGATTTTAGGCCTTTTATACACGTAGAAGGTGTACCGGCTAAGGATGTAAGACAACAAAAGATCGATTTAAACAACTTTACAGCCGTTATTTTAACCAGTAGAAACTCGGTAGATCATTTCTTCCGTGTTGCTGAAGAAATGCGCTATAAAGTACCTGAAACCCTTAAGTACTTCTGCCAATCAGAAGCAATTGCTTTTTATTTACAGAAATATGTCGTGTACCGCAAAAGAAAAATCTATGTTGGGCAAAAAGACTTCGCTGATTTAGCTCCTTTGATTAAGAAATACAAAGACGAAAAATTCTTACTATCTGCTTCGGATCAATTAAACGCCGAAGTTCCAACCATTTTAGGAGAATTAAAAGTGGATTGGACACCTGGAACATTTTACAGAACTGTAATGAGTGATCTATCAGATTTAGCAGATGTAAAATACGATGTTTTAGCGTTCTTTAGTCCAACGGGAATTAAATCATTATTCATGAATTTCCCTGATTTCACCCAAGATAATACACGTATTGCTGTATTTGGTACAACAACTCAAAAAGAAGCCTTAGATCACGATTTACGCGTGGATATTATGGCGCCTTCACCAGAAGCTCCATCCATGACCATGGCACTTGAAAAATACATTCAAAAAGTAAATAAATAATAAAAACGGCTTCCTTGCGGAAGCCGTTTTTATTGGTGATGAGAAATGGGAAATGAGAAATGGGAAATGGGAAACCGGAACGCAGTGAAAATCGAAACGCAGTGAAAATCGAAACGCAGTGTAGATTCATCGAACTCCCAAACAAATATAAGCTCGGTGAGATATATTCATCGAACACCAAAACCAATATAAAATTAGTGAGATAAAAGGGTGCTAACCGATAATTAGATACCCATAATTACATACTGATAACTAGCAGTATCAAAAAAAAGGTTCGATCTGTTTCAACAGATCGAACCTTTTTTTTCAATTTAGCTCAATAATTTTATAGCCATTTTAGTATTCTTATCACTCTCCATTCACCCTTTTCCAATCTCCATTCACCCTTTTCCAATCTCCATTCTCCCATTTCCAAAAAAAAAGGAAGCCATGAAGCTTCCTTTTTTTATTTTATAATTGAGGTCCTGCTTCTACTAAAGCTTTTCCTGCGTCATTATTCGTGTACAAATTAAAGTTCTTGATGAACAACTCAGCTAAGTTCTTTGCTTTGTCTTCCCACTCCTTAGCATCAGCATAAGTATTACGAGGATCAAGAATATTGGTATCTACACCTTCTAAAGCTGTTGGTACAGCGAAATTGTAGATTGGAACAATCGTTGTTTCTGCTTTCTCGATAGAACCATCTAAGATGCGGTCGATAATTGCACGTGTATCTTTAATAGAGATACGCTTTCCTGTTCCATTCCAACCCGTGTTAACCATGTAAGCGGTAGCGTTGTGCTCTTCCATTTTCTTTACCAATTCTTCTCCGTATTTTGTTGGATGTAAAGACAAGAATGCTTTACCAAAACAAGCAGAGAATGTAGGCTCAGGTTGTGTTACTCCTCTTTCAGTACCCGCTAATTTAGCAGTAAATCCAGATAAGAAGTAATATTTCGTTTGTTCCGGTGTCAATTTTGAAACTGGTGGCATTACTCCAAAAGCATCTGCAGTTAAGAAGATTACTTTTGTTGCGTGACCTGCTTTAGAAACCGGTTTTACAATATTTTCAATGTGATCGATTGGATAAGAAACACGTGTATTTTGCGTCACAGATCCATCGTTAAAATCGATTACTCCATTTGCATCAACGGTTACGTTTTCTAATAAAGCATCTCTGCGGATTGCGCCAAAGATATCTGGTTCGTTTTCTTGGCTCAAGTTGATTGTTTTTGCATAACAACCCCCTTCAAAGTTAAACACCCCTTGATCATCCCATCCGTGCTCATCGTCTCCAATTAACTCGCGTTTTGGATCTGTGGATAGCGTTGTTTTTCCTGTTCCTGACAAGCCAAAAAACACAGCTACATCGCCGTCTTTTCCTTTGTTAGCTGAACAGTGCATCGAAGCCATACCTTGTAACGGCAGGTAGTAGTTCATCATTGAGAACAACCCTTTTTTCATCTCACCACCGTACCAAGTACCTCCAATAACCTGAATTTTCTCTGTCAAGTTGAAAGCGATATATACTTCAGAATTTAATCCGTATGCTTTATAATCTTTAAATGTCGCTTTAGAACCATTCATTACTACGAAATCAGGCTCACCAAAGTTCGCTAATTCCTCTTCTGTTGGACGAATGAACATGTTTTTTACGAAATGTGCTTGCCATGCTACCTCCATAATGAATCTTACTTTCAAACGCGTATTTTCATTCGCACCACAGAAAGCGTCAACAACATACAGTTTTTTTCCTGACAACTCTGTTGCAGTAGTTGCTTTTAAAGCTTCCCACGTTTTTTGGTCAATTGGCTTATTGTCATTCGGCGATTCTGGAGAGTTCCACCAAACCGTATGCTCAGTCACAGCGTCTTTTACGATGTATTTATCTTTTGGAGAACGACCAGTGAACTCACCTGTCATAACATTTACAGCTCCTAATTCAGTTACTTGTCCTTTTTCAAAACCCTGCAGGTCAGACTTAATTTCTTCATTATATAAAAGATCGTAGGAAGGATTATATACAATCTCTACAACATCTTTAATACCATATTTTTCAAGTGAAATTGATTGCGTATTAGCCATTTTCATTATGTTATGTTGTCTTTTTAATTAATATGCAAACTTAGAAATAAATTTAATATAACGATACACAAAACTAGTTTTTCGTACTTTTTCCTGTTTTAATGGTCTGAATTGCAGCGTAAATCCACGCAGCAATCATAAAAACACCCCCAATAGGAGTTACTGGCCCTAAAAACTTGACGTTAAATCCCGATAAACCATTGAAGGTTAACAGGTAAATTGATCCTGAAAACAACAATACACCAATCAAAGTTAACGTAAAGATTCTCTTTTTCACCACATCAGAAAAGAACGTAGAAAGCCCAACAAACAAGAGGAAAAAGACGTGATACATTTGATAACGCACGCCTACTTCATAAGAAGCAACCGCGGATTCGCTGACAATCTTTTTCAATCCATGTGCTCCAAAAGCACCTAGAATAATACCTAAAGCACCTAATAATGTTGCAGTTATAATAATTTTTCGTCCCATTTATTTTTCCCTCGAAGATACAAATTATCCACTACATAACGCAGAAGATTTTAGAAAAATAAATGTACACCCCTTGCTTCTAAACGCTTTACTATCGGTCCCTCTGTATCGTAAATTGTAATTTATTCAAGTGCATCCCCCCAAAGTATCGAAACTTTTTTTAGCAAATAATTTATCTCTTTGATTATATATTTCATTACTTTCGTAACTCGTAAAACAACCAAAAACAAAATAATGAAAGAAATATTAATCGTAGGCGCTGGCCGTTCTGCCTCTTCACTTATTAAGTATTTACTTGAAAAATCTACGACAGAAAACCTTCATTTAACCATCTGCGACTTGTCTTTAGCACTAGCAGAGAAAAAAGCAATGGGACATCCGAATGCTACGGCAAAGGAGTTTGATTTATTTAATACAGAACAAAGACAAGCCTTGGTTCAGCAATCAGACATTGTCATTTCAATGCTACCAGCAGCTCTCCATATTGAATTGGCAAAAGATTGTGTACAATTCAAAAAACACTTAGCCACAGCATCTTATATCAGTCCTGCTATGGCAGCTTTAGATGAAGAAGTGAAAGCAAACAATTTAGTTTTCATGAATGAGGTAGGCTTAGATCCAGGGATTGATCACATGAGTGCCATGAAAATCATCCACGAAGTAAAAGAAAAGGGAGGAAAAGTAATTTCTTTCGAATCTTTTTGTGGTGGGTTAATGGCTCCTGAATCAGATACCAATCTTTGGAACTATAAATTTACTTGGAATCCTCGTAACGTGGTACTTGCAGGACAAGGTGGAGCCGCTAAATTTATCCAAGAAGGACAATACAAATACATTCCCTACAACAAGGTTTTTAGAAGAACTGAATTCTTAGACGTAAAAGGATATGGAAAATTTGAGGCTTATGCCAACCGCGATTCTTTAAAATACCAAAGTGTTTACGGTTTAGATGACGCGAAAACGATCTTTAGAGGAACGATTCGCCGTGTTGGATATTCAAGAGCTTGGAACTTATTCGCCGAACTGGGCATTACAGATGATACGTATGTAATAGACCATTCTGAGACTATGTCTTACCGCGAATTTATCAATTTATACCTTCCCTATCACCCATCAGATACAGTGGAAACAAAATTGCGCTTAGCATTAAACATCGATCAAGATGATATTGCTTGGGAAAAATTACTAGAATTAGATCTTTTCAACCCCAATAAAATTATCGGCCTGAAAAATGCTACGCCTGCTCAGATTCTAGAGCGAATATTGGCTGATAGCTGGACTTTAGCTCCCGATGACAAGGACATGATCGTTATGTACCACAAAATTGGCTACGAATTAAATGGAGAGAAAAAACAAATTGACTCTACCATGATTTGTATTGGCGATGATCAAACCTACACTGCTATGGCAAAAACCGTTGGATTACCACTCGCTATTGCCGCTTTGAAAATTCTAAAAGGAATTATTAGCACGCCAGGGGTTCAAATGCCAATTGAGGAAGAAGTATATGCTCCTATTCTAAAAGAACTAGAAGAAAACGGTATCGTTTTCGACGAAAACGAAGTAGAATACCAAGGTTATTAAAATCTATTAAAATACAAAAAGGTCAAAAGCTGCGCTTTTGACCTTTTTTCTTATTGGTTTACACGTAAAAATTTAAGGATATACCCGTCTGTTTGCGTCAAGACAAGTTCCTGATCCGTTACTTGCACTCGATAAACTCCTAAATCTGCTATATCGAGTATTTCTCTTTTTTCCCAAGCAAAATCATAGCGATAAGCATAATCGCTAATGTTTACTTTTAGGAAACGATCAAATACACCATCAAAGTTTGTTGATCTATTCTCAATAACTAATTTATCTTCATAGGTAAAATGATAGATCAATCGTTCATTGTCTTCGATAAATCGCTTCGCTCCACTAAATGCCCTAATACTCTTCAATTGCCAATGGCCAACAACTAACAGTTTATCTGCTTGTGAAACCACAGGGTAGTCTTCACCCGCATCCATACGCCTAAATGTAAACACATCTCCTTCTTCATGTCTCAAGATCAATTGATGTGGCGTTACTTCTAAATCAAGCGGAAGGCTTGTATCAAACGGGCTTCGAAAATACAAAAGCTCTTTCTTAGGAGCTTCCTTATCCCATTGGGGGATATAATCGAACAAGTAATTCAATGTCTCACTTTTCGTCATACTAAGCGAAGTACCTGTATATTGAAGGAGTCTCGATGACACATTGCTAATGTTTACTGTGCCATGTTGTGTAAAAACATAATGAATCAAAATACCCTCTTGAATCAAATCAAACTGCACACCTTCACGATTCGAATAATGGCTCAACTGCCAGTTACCTATTAATAACTCTTTTTCTTCCTTTGTTATTTTAGTATAAGAGGATGGCGAAGACTCTTCCTTACTGCACCCCGTACAGAAGATAAGACCTAAAAAAAGTAAGTAAGGGAATAATTTTTTCATGGTTTAGACTGTTCTATAAATTTTTAAGTTAATTTATCGAAAGTAATCAAATAAATCAGGAAATAAACTTTTTTCCCTCCCTCTTTTCAACTGTTTTTCCTTCCCATAGTTTCTATCAAGAACATCCTTTGTCACCAAACAAAAAGGTCAAAAGCAATGCTTTTGACCTTTTTGTTTTTTATTTCTTACTGAATCTAAGCAGATAGCCCTCTTTTTGGGTTAGTGTTAACTCTTCATCTTCGATTTCCACCCTAAAACCTCCCAAATCCTCTACATAGAGTACTTCCCTTTTTTCCCATTCAAAATCGTAGCGATACGAACAAGGAATCGATCTAGGCTCTAGTAGCGCTGCAAACTCATCCGCTATATCGACCTCATTTTCACTTATAACAACATGAGTATTTCCAAAATAATAAATCACCTCTTCCTCTTGGCCAAACGATCTCGTTGCTCCGTTAAAAGCATAAATAGCTTCTAATTTCCATTTATTTGAATATAACAAGCTTTTTTGATGCTGTGCAATTGCAGGATATTCGATGTCATCTCCCTTGTTTGATCGTTTAAAAGTCAAGATACCTCCCTCTGTGTTCGTCAAAATCAATTGATCTTGGCTCGCCTGTATATCAAACATAAACCCTAAAAAAATTAATTTTTCCCCTTGATCTTCGATCTCTTCTTTAAATTCTATTCTCCAAAAATTATAATTTACGTCAATCGTTTCTATCAGATACCTAGCTCTCCCAGTCAACAAACCGTCATATTTTGAAGAAACATTATCGATTTGTAACACTCCATTTGGGATAAAATAATAATAAATTAAGATACCGTTTTGTTTAAAATCAACTAAATTTCCCTGAGAATCGGAATAACTTAGTAGTTGCCAATCCCCTAGTAATAAGGCTTTTTCTTCTTCACCTATCTTTGGGTATGCTCTCTTTGAAGAATCATCACTGCTACAAGCCGTGCAAAAAATAAGAAAAAATAGACATAAATAAGTTGTAATATTTTTCATCGTATACTATAGTTGTTCTTTTACTATTCTTTTCCATACTCCGCGAAGCACTTGTGTTGCGCTGTAATCTCAACACTAAAGAAATTTATTTTATAAAATAAATCAAGGAGTAAACTTTTTCATCCGCTGCGATTGCAGATTATTCAACGTTATCTTCTTCGATTGATCGCTTAAATGTCAAAATTTCACCACCTATCTCCGTAATAATCAATTGATCTTGACTCACCTGCATATCAAACGCTAAACGCATGTCATAAAAATACAATTTCTCTCCTCTTTTTTCTTTTTCGTCTTTTGATTCTATGTTAGCATACATATAGTTCAACGTTCTCGTAGTACTCAGATACCTAGAATTAGACGCCAACTCAATTGGCTTTCCTGAAACATTGCGAATATCCAGTATTCCAACAGACGCGAATTGATAATAAATTAGGATACCCTCTTTTTTTAAATCAACGGCATCGCCCTTAAGATTTGAATAATTTAGTAATTGCCATTCCCCAGGTAACAAGGCTTTATCTTCTTCCGCTATCTTGGGATAAGATTCTTTTGAAGCATCATCGCTGCTACAGGCCGTACAAAAAATAAGAAAAAATAGACAGAAATAGGTTGTGACTTTTTTCATGGGATACTCTAGTTGTTTTTTATTGTTTTCTTTTATGCGCTACGAAGCACACGTCTTTGGTCTTTACGCTCAACACTAAAAGTGATTCTGTAAAATTAACAAAAACAATCGAAACAACGCGCTATTTCATGCAAACCCTTTGTTTATTCTAAGATAGAGGCAATTAACTTTCGTGTATACGGAGTTTTAGGGTGAGCATATAAGTCATCGGCTTCGCGAATTTCTTCTACTTTGCCTTTGTTCATCACCAATACTTGATCCGACATATATTTCACTACTGCTAAATCATGTGAAATAAATATATAGGTAAATTGATACTGTTGTTTGAGTTCATTCAGCAAATTTAATACTTGGGCTTGGACTGATATATCTAAAGCGGAAACAGATTCGTCACAGATAATTAATTTGGGATGTACCGCAATGGTACGCGCAATACCGATACGTTGACGTTGTCCACCCGAAAATTCATGAGGATAACGATCGAAAGCTTCTGCTTCTAGTCCGACCTGCTGTAAAAGTGCTAATACTTTTTGTTTTTTCTCTTTTTTACTGCCAAATAACCGGTGTACAATCATGGGTTCCATAATGGCTTGTCCAACAGTTAACTTCGGATTTAAAGAAGAAAAAGGATCCTGAAAAATAATTTGAATATCTTTTCGCAAGGCGCGGAGTGCCTTGCCTTTTAGTTGTGTAATATCCACACCTTGATAAAAAATAGCACCTGATGATGCAGGATCTAGCTGTAAAATAGCATTACCTAAGGTCGATTTACCACAACCACTTTCTCCTACTAATCCCAAGGTTTCTCCTTCATATACCTCAAAATTAATTTGATCCAAGGCACGAAAACTCTTTTTACCCCATAGGCCTACACTTGATATATAATCTTTAGCTATATCACGCACAGACAAAAGCGGTTGTTGTGCATATAATTTGCGATGGGCCTGTTGACGTTCTTCAACTGTGATTACAAGCTCTGGCACTGTATTTTCAACAAAATCTTGGATGGTAGGCAAGCGCTTTAATCGAATGGAACTTGAAGGTCGAGCGGCAATCAACGCCTGTGTATACCGTTGTTGGGGTTGATGGAACACCGCTTCTGTGGCACCTTTTTCGACTACTTTGCCTTGATACATCACCATGACCTCATCGGCAATACTCGAAACCAAGCCTAAGTCATGGGAGATAAAAATCATCGCCATTTGTGTCTCTTCCTGTAGTTCTTTGAGTAAATGTATAATGTCTTTCTGAACCGTTACATCCAAAGCGGTTGTAGGTTCATCAGCGATTAATAAGGTTGGTTTACACGCAATTGCCATAGCAATAACCACCCGTTGCTTTTGCCCTCCAGATAATTGATGAGGGTACTTTCGGTACACCTCGTCTGGAGCAGGTAACTTTACTTGCTCGAATAGCGCCATGACGCGTTGCTTGAGTGCAGTACCACGTAGTGGCGTATGCCAACGCAACATTTCTTCCACTTGATACCCACAGCGCATCGATGGATTTAATGCACTCATGGGCTCTTGGAAAATCATGGCTATTTTATTTCCGCGAACTTGACGGTATTCCTCCTCGCTAAATGCGGTTAAATCATCCCCTTCAAATTCAATCCTTCCTTCAATTTTACTTTGATGCGCGGGAAGTAAACGCATAAGAGCCAACGAACTCACAGACTTGCCTGAACCTGATTCTCCAACGATACCCAAGATTTGATTGGCATATAGATCAAAGGAAACGCCTTGTACAATAGCCTTCCAATCCTTGTTATGCTTAAAACTAACTTGGAGATTCTCAACGGTAAGCAATGTTTTTTGTGTTGACATGAATAAAATGTAATAGGTCTAAAACAAAAATAAGCTATTTAATTGTGATTTAGTGCGCTGTTTTCCGCTATTCGGCAGAGAATAGCACACTAAACCGCAACTAAAAAATTAGAGTCCGTCATACTAAGCCACATTTACATGATCATATTCCTTTACCAACGTCACAATTGTCGGTGTTTGTTGTTTAAAATTAGCAAACACAGGGCATGCTGATTTTACTGCATCCATCCATTCTTTCAATACCACAATAGACGCTGTTGATGTCGGTTTGACAATCACGTCAATTTGTCGAAATGCGCTTGCATTTAATTCCTCTTTTTGTTGGATTTCGTTTAACACGCCACTCACCTCAATTTGGATTGATTTAAGATCTACATTTAGCGTTGATCCTACTAAATTTCCTACAGCGTGAATACTTCCAGCCAATTTTGCCAAGAGCAATTCTTCTGAATCTACTTGTGCTGCCCTCACCAATTCTCTTCCGTCTCTTACGGTAAAAGAAAAGTTAGCTGTTTTGATTGCCAATTGACTTTCCCTCACTGAAAACCCCAATACTTTTACTACTTTTTCACTCATTTTTTCTTGTTTTAAATACGACACTTTACCTCAAAAAAAAAGTCCTTTTGGTCGTCGTACGTTACCAAAAGGACTTGAAATATTACATTGAATTATTTTTATTAAAAAAAACACGATGATTTTTGCTTCAGTTCTGGTAACGAGCGATTAGGCGAATGTTTAATAAACATCCACATCATACATACTGGGTTCGATAGATACTGAATTTGCGTTCTCATTGTATTATAGTTAAAAAAAAAGCCACTGTTTAATCAACAGAGGCTTTTTGTATATCGTTTATTATTTTATGTCTTTTAAAATAACAATCTCAATCCATCCACCTCTGGAGCTGAATACCACATTGATTTATGAAAATAAGATTGAATTGTTAACATTGTATATTTTTCTCTGTTTTTTACTGCGTACAAAGCTAGAAATTATTTTTTTATAAAAAGCAAATTTACAAATATTTTTAACTATTTTTTTTAGACGGATAGTAGTTCCTCTTCCTCCAAAATTGCTTCCCCTCTTAAACGCAATACAATTTGAGCTACTGTAATGACATCTTTTTCACAATAGCGAACAATGCGGTCCATATCTTGGTCAACATAGTACACCCGAGCTACATCAGCTCCGTGTATATCATCTTTTGGAGAGGGAATCTGTAAAATATGCGCCAATAATTTGAGAGACGTATAGTGTTTATAATCGCCAAACTTCCACATCTCCATCGTATCCAAATGAGGAACCTCCCACGGTTTTCTCCCCATTAAGTTTAATTTAGCTGGTACTTTGACTCCATGAATAATCATGCGGCGTGCAATATAAGGGAAATCAAACTCCTTGGCATTGTGTCCGCATAACAGGTGTTCCCCTCGATTGAAATGAGCATGCAACAGGTTGGCAAACGATTGAAGAATATTTACTTCTTCTCCAACAAAAGAAGTCGTTCTAAACTGACGTTCTCCCATCTTATACGTAAAGTAGCCTACAGACAGGCAAACAATCCGTCCAAATTCAGCCCAAATACCCGCATGCGCATAAAACTCTTCCGCGGGAATTTCACCTTTGCGTTGATAGCGCGTTTTCTCCTCATACAATTCCTGAACTTCAGGTTCCAATAAGCCAAATTCACGCTCTTGTGGAACTGTTTCAATATCTAAAAATAGAATATGTGCTAAATTAATTCGATCTAACATGGTTATTTTTTTCGTTGAGCTAACATTTTATAAGCTTCATCAATATAGGTATACAAATCATTACTATGAGGATCTTCTTCAGTTTGGACCCCTTTGATATGACCTAATCGCACAATTATGACGTTATCTTTGGGAGATACAATAGTAAATTGACCGAGGTGACCACGCATATAGAAAAAATCTTGTCCGTTGTATTGCTTCAACCACCACCCATATCCATATTCGGGGCTCGCTTCAAAACGAGGAACAATTGATTTTGCAATAAAAGTACTATCGAGAATTTGCTCACCCTTCCACTTACCAAAGTCCTTATATAATTTACCAAATCGCGCAAAGTCACGTGCTCCACTGGTAAAACAACAGTACGATTTTTCGATTCCGTCTCCCTTGTGGTCGATTTGCCATAATGCATCGTGATCCGCTCCCATTGGTTTCCAAAAATAAGCAGAAACATAGGAAGAAAGCGTTTGTCCAGTTGCTTTTTCAAGCACCATCGTGAGCAATTCCGTATCTCCACTTTTATAGCTAAATTCTTTTCCCGGTTGATCCTTAATTTCCAACCCCATCATCACCTTGCGCAAATCTTTGTCAAAATACGCCTGAGTTACCACAGAAAAGGGACTGTAATAGCCCTCATCCCAATCCAAACCAGAAGCCATTGAAGACAAATCGCCCACAGTAACCTCTTGGTTGTATTTTCCCTTTAGTTCTGGGAGATATTGAATTACCTTATCATCTAAACTCTTAATCTCCCCCCGTTGCAGTGCTTTTCCCAAGGCAGCCGAAACTACGCTCTTGGCCATAGAAAAAGAATTGGTTTTACTATTCGCTGTATAGCCATCATAGTAACTCTCATGCCAAATGCTATCGTTTTTGATAATCAAAAATGCTATGGTTTGGAGTTCTTTATGGGTGTCGGCCAAAATGGCTGTTGGCTCAACAGTGTTATAATCCGCAGCTAGAGGCCATGGTTGTGGCACTCCAGTGGGAATCTCTCGAGTGGGAAAATAGTGGTAGTCATCTAAAAATGCCGTTTTATAGCCATTAAAATAAATCGTTCGCACAGCGGTAAACAAGTAATCTACCTTAAAAACATAAGCCAGAAGGACTATTCCAGCTAGAAGTATAATCAATCCCTTTAGGAATTTCCATAGTATTTTCATAACCAATTCTTCTTGATGATAGTTAAATGTACCATTTTTTTCTTTGGTTTTGAGGATTTAGTCTTCATTCTTATAAAATCGACAAAATAGAGCTGAATTGCCAAAAGCCTTTTATCTTTGCATCTCAATTCCCATCATTTAAAATTGTTTCTTATATGCACTTTATATCCAAAGAATTAGAAGAATACGCGGCAAATCACAGTGAAAATGAACCTGAATTACTCGCGCAACTCGACAAGGAGACACACCAAAAAGTACTGCAACCCCGTATGTTGAGTGGGCATTTTCAAGGGCGTTTTTTAAGTATGATCTCCAAATTAGTACACCCAACTCATATTTTGGAAATCGGCACCTTTACAGGATATGCTACCTTGAGTTTAGCCGAAGGCCTAAAAGCGGAAGGAACCTTAGATACCATTGACGTCAATGAGGAATTATACGATTTTCAACGCAAGTATTTTGACCTATCTCCCTATGGTAAACAAATCACTCAACACATAGGAAGTGCCTTGGACATTATTCCGCAACTAGACAAAACATACGATTTAGTCTTTATCGATGCTGATAAGAAAAACTACAGCAATTACTTTGAATTAATCATAGGTAAAATGAATCCTGGCGGCCTTATCTTATCCGATAATGTGTTGTGGTCTGGAAAGGTAATTGAAGAAATAAAGGCCAATGACAAAAGTACCTTGGCGTTAGATCAATACAACAAGCTACTAAAAGAAGATCCTCGTGTAGAAACGATTCTTCTTCCAATTCGAGACGGGCTAACCGTATCTCGTGTACGATAAACAAAAAAGGGATTGGCTTTGAACGGCCAATCCCTTTTTTGTTATATCAATTTGTTATCGTATTTTCTTTCAATCCACAAGAAGATTTGATAGAAGAGTGTTCCTGAAACTAATCCGAAGCAATACCCTACTAAAATATCAAGAGGGAAGTGCATCGTCAAGTATATTCTACTATAGGCAAAAATCAAAGGAAATAGGAAAACCAAATAGGCGTGTTTATAATAGCGTCTCAGCAGCATAAACATAAACAGCATATTCGCCATGGAATTGGAAGCATGTCCAGAAAAGAAGCTCAAACTAGGGCTGCATTTCACAATGCGGATCAAGCTTTGAATATCTTCCGTATTACACGGCCTAGGACGTGCTACAGCATATTTCACTACATTGGTCATTTGATCTGTAAAAGTAACCAATCCTGCCAATAGCAAGATAATAACGCCAAGCTTTTTCAAAGAAACTTTGCGGTAGGTTAAATAGACTAGTAGGACAAAAAAGGGAATCCAATTGAACTGCTTTGTAATGAATAACCAAAAAGGATCATAGGTTTCGCTACCTAATCCATTAAAAAAAATCAACCACTCTTTGTCTAGTTGAATAAGGCGATCTAACATTAATTTCTTCTTTTTATTGGGCCTGTAATATCTTCAATATCTTCTTTTTGCTTTTCAATTTCTTGCTGAATATCCTTTATTGGATTAATATGCTCATCCAAGTTTAAAGCGTCTTCTATGTCTTTTTTTATACCTGATTCATCCGCGCTCTTATTGATTTCGTGCTTGATGTCATTCGTTGCATTTTTCACTTGAGCCATGAACTTACCAAAAGCGCGAGCCATTTCTGGTACCTTATCAGAACCAAAAAGCATTAAAATGATTAATATGATAAAAAAAAGCTCTCCTCCTCCTATTCCAAACATACCTCTATTTTTAGTTACGTTACAAATCTACAAAGTTTATTATTTTTTATTTACTATCTATAGACTTTAATTTCCCTATTCGATTGTTAAAGTATCTTTTAAAGGCGCTGTTTCTATTTTATCCCCAAGCAAATCTAAAAACTCCAATGCTAAAACTCCCGTTCTAGAAGAAACTTTCTCTTTTTCAACCATACTTGTGGTCAGTAAACTAGACATGAGATCGTCATCCGAAACAAAATAAGCAAAACCGACAACGTAATCTTTTGGGATGCTGTAGTCTTTAATCAAGGTATATTCATCCATGATACTCAAGAACTTCTCTTTTCTCATCTCTTGTTTTTCATATTTCAGCGCTTTCTTCAACATGGCTGTACGCCCACTAATCCAATTGACAATTGCGCTCACTGGGATAATTCCACTTCCTGAAGTGGCCGTGTAGAGTCGTCTTTCCGCTGGGGTATAACGCCTTACATTTTCAGGTACAAGCCCCAAAGACGAAGAAGAAATATGTGTAATAACAATTTCGTTCAGTTGAAGATTCAAGTCATTGGGTTCTAAAGGAATTAGAACAATATCGCGTTTAAAATCAATGTCATCTAAAACATAGCGGTAGCCAATAAACAGAGGTCCTGAAAACATCAACGTATCATTTTCTTGTGCTTGAATAGTAAAATACCCCCCTTGCTCCGTCATTAAAGCATCTCCTGTGTTGATATTGGATACGTAAATATCCTTGAGGTTTTTGCTTCGAGAAACAATTTTCCCGTGTAAAGCAACCCGATCTTGAGCGAGCACTCCTACACCTACTATCAACAACAAAAAAGTTAAAATTAATTTCATCTACTACTATATTAATGAAGTCTGTAAAAATATCTTATAATCGCATAAAGCAAAATTTTAATCGTGTAAAGTTATGTTAAATGTAAAAAGAATCGAACCTTAACTCTCTTTTCCATTTGACGAATAAAGGCTATTTTTGTTACTTCAAATGGAATAATTATGAGAAACATTATCATAGCCAGTACATCAACCTTACACAATCAAGGGTATTTGGAGTACTTATTACCTACGTTACAGGATCATTTTACTGCGGGATCAACGATTATTTTTATACCGTATGCTCGTCCAGGAGGCATTAGTCACGAGGAGTACACTGCAAAAGTAAGAGAAGCACTTGAGCCTATCAACATACAGGTAAAAGGTCTTCATGAATTTGACGATCCCAAAGCGGCGATTCAAGAAGCATCAGGTATTTTTACAGGAGGTGGTAATACCTTTTTATTAGTCAAACAGCTATACGCCCATGATTTGGTACAAACCATTACTGCGGTTGTCAATAAGGGGACTCCTTATTTAGGTTGTAGTGCAGGGAGTAATATTTGTGGGTTGACCATGGAAACAACCAATGACATGCCGATCACCTATCCACCTTCTTTCAAAACCTTTGGATTAGTTCCTTTTAACATTAATCCTCATTATTTAGATCCTATTGAAGGATCAACCCATATGGGTGAAACACGAGAAACAAGAATCAATGAATTTCACACCATCAATTCACAGCCAGTGGTTGGATTGAGAGAGGGAAGTTGGCTAAAAGTAACAGGCGATCGCATTGTACTGAAAGGGACACTCCCAGCGCGTATCTTTGAGCAAAACAAACCCGCATATGAAGTTCAATCTAATACAGATCTAAGTACATTAAAATAAAAAAGCCTGCATCAGCAGGCTTTTTTATTTGAGCGGAAGACGAGGCTCGAACTCGCGACAACCAGCTTGGAAGGCTGGAGCTCTACCAACTGAGCTACTTCCGCAGGTGATGATCTTTTGAAACTTTCATCCAGTTTTTGGAGCGGAAGACGAGGCTCGAACTCGCGACAACCAGCTTGGAAGGCTGGAGCTCTACCAACTGAGCTACTTCCGCAGG